>JBCCVY010000094.1:0-10858 GCA_039194725.1 Pseudomonadota bacterium | reverse complement strand
TGGCCGTCTTTTCAGCTTTCCCCTGCCGGGACGCCCGAAAACCCGTACTTGCAAATTACCACACGCAGCGCTTGACGCTAGCCCCTCAGCCTGTGACACAATGATCGCATGGTAACGAATCGTCTGCCCGAATCCAAATTGTCTTTGTGCGTCTATTGCGGCTCTGGTGAAGGTCGCAGCCCGTCCTACATGCAGGCTGCCCGTGACCTTGGGTCATCCATGGCCGAGAACAATATCGGACTGGTTTACGGCGGCGGCGGCATTGGCCTGATGGGCGAAGTGGCTCGCACGGTCATTGCCGGAAATGCGGCAGTTACAGGCATCATTCCGAAGTTCCTCATGAAGCGTGAACGAATGCTGGCAGATGGCGGTCATCAGCTGTTCATTGTGGACGACATGCATGAGCGCAAGATGATGATGTTCGAACATGCATCCGGTTTCGTTGCACTGCCTGGCGGTATCGGCACGCTGGAGGAACTGGTGGAGATTGCCACCTGGGCACAGCTGGGACGCCACAAGAAACCGATCATCGTCGCCAACATAGACAACTACTGGCAACCGCTTCTGACCCTTGTTGCGCACATGAAGGAAGAACTGTTCATCCGCGAGGGGCTTGAAGTTCACTTCGAGGTGGTCGATCGGGCGCAAGACATCGTGCCGGCGTTTCTAGACCGTTTGGCGACAACAGGCGCCGGACCTGAAGACAGCGAAATCACCGAGTTGTTCTAGAGCAACACCGGTTCAGTCAAACCCATAAAGCTGCCTCGCCACTTTGAAGCTTGTCTAGGCTTCAGGGTCCGGCTTGGACTTGCTGGCGACCAGCACGCCGGCACCGGCCAACACCATGCCGACCCAGGCAAGTGGCGGCATGGCCTCACCAAGAACGAACCACGCCAGCAATGACGCAACCGGTGGCACCAGAAACAGCAGCGCGGAAACCCGGCTGACCTCGCCCGCACGTATCATGTACAGCAGCAGCGACACCGCAATGATGGAATTGCCGATGACCAGATATGTCAGGGACCCCAGCAGCTCGGGCGTGAAATTGATCTGCATGGTCTCGCGCAAATAGGCAATGGGCGCGATCACCAGCAGGCCAACAGCAAACTGCACTAGGCTTGCAGTAATTGGATGCTGGTTCAGGCCAAAGCGCTTTTCGTAGATCGAGCCTGCCGACATGGCGATCAGCCCGATGACAGCGAACACGACGCCAATGTAGGACGAGGTTGAAATCTCCTGCCTCGATCCAATGACCATGACAGCGCCGACCAGCCCGAGGGCCAGGCCGACCCAGCGATAGCGCGAGACGATTTCGCTGACAAAATAGGGAGCCGCGATCGCCACCAGAATTGGCTGCAGCGATACGATCAAAGCCACGCCGCCGGCTGACAGGCCATCGGCGAATGCAAGGTATGTCATGCCGAAGTAGACCGCCTGCATAAGCAGTCCGGTCATCCCCAAGTGAAACCAGTTGATCGCCCGTTGCGGCACCCTCGGCCTGACGATGATGAACAGCGGAACCATAAGCCCGAGCACACAGGCATAGCGCAGCGCCAGAAATGTCATGGGCTCGGCATACTGCAAGCCAAGCTTGGCGAAGGTGTAGCCACCGGACCACAACAGCAGAAACACGAATGGAGCCAGGCTGATCGCCCAGGTACGCAGCGCGGTCATGCCGCCACCGGCTGGCGCAGGCTGGAGTAAGAATACAGCGCCAGCGCGGCCCAGATGAAACCGAACGTCACCAGCTGTGCCTGCTGCATGGGTTCTTTGAGAATGAAGACGGCAGTGAGGAACAGCATGGACGGTGCAATGTACTGCAACAGCCCAAGCGTCGAAAACCGGATACGGCGGGCAGCGGTTGCAAAGAACATCAGCGGCAATGCCGTCATCGGACCGCATGCCAGCAGCAATGCCGTCGTTCGCCAGTCACTGCCAAACGCCAGGGGCGCCTGCATCCCCAGCCAACTCACCACGGCGAGGCCCAACAGCGACAGAATGCAGCTTTCCACAAAGAAGCCCTGAACCGGCCCGACATCGATGGTCTTACGCAGAAACCCATAGGCGGAAAACGCAGCACCCAATACCAGCGACAGCCACGGCAACGCCCCGAGTGCCCAAGTCTGGTAAGCAACCCCGATGACTGCCAGGGCAATGGCAATGACCTGCAGCCCGGTCATTTTCTCACGCAGCACCAGATACCCCACGGCCACATTGAGCAACGGGTTGATGTAAAACGCCAGCGACGTTTCCAAAGCCCGTCCTACAGCGACAGCCCAGACAAACACGCCCCATGAAATTGTCACGAGCAGCGTCGTCAAACACATGAATGCCAATAGTTTCGGTGTCTTCAGCACGCGCAGCACGTCCTGGGTACGGCCCATGGCCAGCATGACGGCTGCAGCGATCGGGATTGACCAGAATGCCCGGTGGGCAACCACCTCAAGTGCGTTGACATGGGCCAGCAGGGCGAAAAATGCCGCATAGGTTCCCCACAACAGGTAAGCAATCAGCGCGCAAATGATGCCGTTGCGGTTCGCACCGGCTTCGTCAGGTGTGGTGGTTGCGGACGTCATAACGGCCGAGACTATTGCCCGGCGAACATCAAAGAGGCAATGCGCGCCGGTGCATAGGGCAACAATCCGCAGCGCATGGCTAGTCGTCTTGGCATGGCCCGCTGCTGCGCTCGCGCAACGGCCACATGGCGATGATACCCAGGGCCGGGCCTGCGGCCAGGACGGCGAGTGTTGCCTGCCAGCCAACATGTTCGGCAAGCACAGGCGCCAGCTGAACGGTCGCAAAGGTCAGCAAGAACCCTAAACCGGTCTGAAACGTCATCAGGCTGCCGGCCAGCTGCGGCGGGGCCGCATCGGCAACGAGAGCAGAAAACTGCGCTGAGTCGGGCACAATCGTGATGCCCCAAATGACGAACAGGGCAACGGTCAGCCACCATGGACCGCCAAAGCTCGCCGCCGTTGCCAGGCCGGCAATGAACGAACCGGCCATCGCCATCATGGCGACATTTGCCTTGCCGATGCGATCTGCTGCCCGGCCGGCCCATATGCAGGCCAGCGCACCCAGGGCAATCGAGAAAAACGCCGTCCAGCTGGCCAGCCGGGTCGCTGCTGAATCGTCGAGCGACACGGCAAACGACGCAGCCGCGGCGACCGGCAACCACGCCCACATGGCGTAGAGTTCCCACATATGGCCGAGATATCCGCCATAGGCGCGCCGAATTCGCTTGTCCGTCCAGGCCAGCGCGATGGACCGGGCCGAAAAGGCCGGTGAGCGCGCATGGTGGGGACCAAGCTGCGCCAACAAAGCAATGGCGCCTCCGACAAGAGCTGCAATGGACGTGGAATACACGGCAACCCGCCAGTCGGTCCCGCCCATCAGCGTTGCCAGATGCGGAAGCGCTGATCCGAATGTCAGAGCCCCGACCAGTATGGCGACCAGCAATCCGCGATCCTTCACACCCCAGCCAGCGGCGATCTTCATGCCGACCGGATACACGCCTGCCAACAGGCCGCCGGTGATCAGCCGCAACAGGACCGCAATGGAACTGGCCGGCGAAATGAATGCCAGACCGAGATTGGCAACCGCTGCGACTGCGGCACACAGTGCCAGCACACGCCGTGGGTCAAACCTGTCCGCTATCCCGAGGAACGCCGACACGAACGCACCAATGACAAACCCCAGTTGCACGGCGCTGGACAAGGCCGCCTGCTGGCCCGGCGACATGGCCACTTCGGCCATCATGCCGGGCAGCGTCGCCGACGACACAAACCACAGGCTGATCGCGGCCACTTCCGCCACAACCAGACAGGTCATGGAGCGCAGTTTGGACGATGATGACGTCAAGACCTGTCCTTTGGTTGTCAGGAATTTCCCAGGAGCAGCACCTACACCGCAAAGAAATTCATCTTACGAGGCCGCACCTTCCTTGAGCAGCTTGTAGGTGACGCTGTCAATAAGCGCTTCGAAGGAGGCATCCACAATATTGGGCGAGACGCCGATGGTGAACCAGCGCTCACCGGTCTTGTCGCGGCTTTCTATCAGCACCCGGGTTATGGCGCCGGTGCCACCGTTGAGGATCCGCACCTTGTAGTCCACCAGTTCCAGATCCTTGATGAGCGTCTGGAATTTCCCGAGGTCCTTGCGCAACGCGGTATCCAGGGCATTGATCGGACCATTGCCCTCCCCGACCGACATGATGCGGTTGCCGTCGATGATGATCTTGACCACCGCCTCGGCGACAGAGGTCTCCTCACCCTTGGCATTGTGGCGATGTTCAACAGACACCCGGAACGAGTCCACCTCGAAGAAGTTCTTCAATGATCCGAGTGCCCGCCGGGCCAGTATCTGGAACGAAGCGGGCGCGGCATCATAGGCGTATCCTGCCGTCTCGCGCTGTTTCACCTCGCGCAGCAGCGTATCGAGACGCGGGTCTGTCTTGTCCACGGCGATGCCGGCGCGTTCGATCTCGGAGATCAGGTTGGATTTGCCCGCCTGGTCAGAAACCAGGACACGGCGGATATTGCCGATGGTCTGCGGTGGCACATGTTCATACGTCTCCGGCTCTTTCAGCAGGGCCGATGCATGAATGCCCGCCTTGGTGGCAAATGCACTTTCGCCCACATAGGGCGCCTGGCGGTCGGGTGCCCGGTTGAGCAATTCGTCAAATGCACGCGACACCTGCGTCAACCGTTCGAGGCTTGCCGTGGAGATGCCGGTCTTGACCAGGTTCGCATAGGCGGGCTTCAGCATCAGCGTCGGGATCAGGGACACCAGGTTGGCATTGCCGCAGCGCTCGCCGATGCCGTTCAGCGTGCCCTGTATCTGGCGCGCACCTGCCCTGACAGCCGCCAGAGAATTGGCCACCGCCTGCTCGGTATCGTTGTGGGCGTGGATACCGAGGTGCGAGCCCGGCACATGCTCACGCACGGCCCCGACGATCTGTTCCACTTCCTGAGGCAGCGTGCCGCCATTGGTGTCACACAGGATAACCCAGCGGGCGCCGGCTTCATGGGCAGCCCGGGCACAGGCCAGGGCGTATTCCGGGTTCGCCTTGTAGCCGTCGAAGAAATGCTCGCAGTCCACCATGGCCTGCTTGCCGGCGGCTATGGCCGCGGCAACGCTGTCGGAAATACAGGCCAGGTTTTCTTCATTGCTGGTCTTGAGCGCGACCTCGACGTGATAGTCCCACGCCTTGGCGACAAAGCAGACAGCGTCCGACTGCGCCTGCACCAGATCCTGCAGGCCGGGATCGTTTGAGGCCGACCTGCCCGGCCGGCGGGTCATGCCGAACGCCGCAAACGATGCTTTCATGTCGCGCGGTTCGGCAAACAAGGCGGTGTCGGTCTGGTTGGCGCCGGGATAGCCGCCCTCGATGACGTCGATACCCAGTTCATCCAGCATGGCAATGATGGCGAGCTTGTCCTCCAACGAGAAATCAATACCAGGCGTCTGCGCCCCATCCCGCAATGTGGTGTCATACAGGTAAAGACGTTCGGGCATGCTCATCGTTTCAATTCCCAACTGGTGAGACGGTCTCCGGTTTTGGGGTCTTTCGAGTCCTTCAACTGAATTCCCTGTGCAGTCAACTCATCGCGAATCCGGTCTGCTTCGGCGAAATCCTTGTTGCGGAAAGCCTCCAGGCGCAAAGCGACTGCGGCTTTGATTGCGGCTTCATCCACCATACCGGTGCGCGGGTCAGCGAGGTCTCCGGCAAACCCCAAAGCCGCCAGGTTTGACGCGCGTTCTGCATCGTCCATCTGGTGCAGCGCCGCAATCGCCCTGGGTGTGTTCATGTCATCGAGCAAGGCCTCAAGCACGTCGCCGGTCATGTCCGGTTGCGCCTGTTCCGGAGATGTCTTGCCATACCAGCCGGCCAGTACATCCCAGCTTTCCTGCAACGATTTCTCCGTCCAGTCGATGGGCTGACGATACTGGGTCCGCAACATGTTGAAGCGCAACACCTCGCCGGGCCACTTCTGCAGCAATTCGTTGATGGTTATGAAGTTGCCCTCGCTCTTCGACATCTTCCTGCCCTCGACCTGGAGGAAGCCGTTGTGCATCCACACATTGGCCATGACGTCGGTGCCGTGGGCGCAGCGCGACTGGGCAATCTCGTTTTCGTGGTGGGGAAACTGCAGGTCTATGCCACCGCCGTGAATGTCGAACACTTCACCCAGGTGCTCCTTCGCCATGGCGGAGCATTCTATATGCCAGCCCGGACGGCCCCTGCCCCACGGGCTGTCCCAGCCGGGCGTTTCATCGTCTGACGGTTTCCACAGCACGAAGTCGGTCGGGTCTTTCTTGTAGGTGGCGACTTCGACGCGCGCGCCGGCGATCATTTCGTCCAGCGAGCGGCGCGACAGGCCGCCATAGTCTTTCATTGACGGCGTGTTGAACAGCACATGACCGTCAGCCTCGTAGGCGTGGCCGTTGGCTATCAGCACCTCGATCATCTCGACCATCTGTGGAATGTGGCTGGTGCAGGTCGGTTCAACGTCCGGCGGCAAAACCCCGAGCGCGGCGATGTCTTCGTGAAACTGCCTTGTGGTGCGCTCCGTCACGTCGGATATCGGCACCCCTTCCTCCCGGGCGCGGGCGTTGATCTTGTCATCGACGTCGGTGATGTTGCGGACGTATTTCACATGCGCTGCGCCGTAGACATGGCGCAGCAGCCGGTACAGCACGTCAAACACGATAATCGGGCGGGCATTTCCGATGTGGGCAAAGTCGTAAACCGTGGGACCGCACACATACATGCGTACGTTGGCCGGGTCGATCGGCTGAAACACCTGCTTTGCCTTGGTCAGTGAGTTGTAGAGCGTCAGTTCCATATGACATGTACCCTTGAAGGCCACGCTGGCCAGGGTTGCTCATTTTCTCATGTTTGGAAAAACAGAACCGTTACCAGCGCAAGATTGCGACTAGCTGATAATAATCCGGCAAATGTTGCAGGCGGATTTACGAAGCGGTTCCATGGCGCGCAAAATGCGCGCGATCACTCCGCACGTCAAGCCCGCTATCCGATATTATTTGCAGTGGCATCCTATGCCCGGAAGTGTCAGGCACGCCGAACATCCAACAGCCCCCGCTGAGATGTTCTTGAGCAGACGGCGGTAAGCGCGCCCGAGACACCGGAGGTTATCCGGCGCAGCAGGATAACCAGTTTGAGAGCACATTCCGAACAATTTGACCGCTGGATGCAGTTGTGCAGGAACGACAAGTCAATCGTGTATCCGTGCCATGGCCACCGCATCCTGATACCTGGTTCCGGACCTGACAAAATCCCTTTGAAGACCCTCACGCTCGAAACCAAAGCGCTCGTAGAGCCTGATGGCGGGCTCATTGTCAGCCCAGACCACAAGACTGAGCCGACGAAGACCCCAATGGTTGTCGGCCAGACCGATCACTGCTTCAAGCAGACCGGTCGCCACGCCGCGTGACTGCATATCGGCACGTGTGGCAATCAGGTTCAGGACCGCTGCATGGCGAGCCCGCGGATTGTCGAATTGGGTCAGGACTTCAGCAAAACCAACAACATCGCCGCCTGACACCGCAACCAGCTGTACGCGATCCGGTTTTGCCTCCAAACGCTGTTTCGTCGATGCAAGCCGAGCATGCGGCAATCGCATGGTGCCTTCCACCACGTGAGCACTGGTCAGTATTTCATGTAAGACGACGGCATCATCGATTTCTGCCGGCCTGATATCGATGTTTGGCATGATCGGTACCTTCCTGCTATTCGCCGCCGCGCGGTCAGAACGTCGGACTTCTGGTCTGGCATTCAGCATCTGTATCATCTCCCTGTTCTAGTTCTGACTTATGGCCCGGGCAGCCTGTTCGATGTGCCGGTGGTCGGTGCCGCAACAACCGCCGAACACAACCAAGTGCGGCAGCATTTTGCGCAACTCCGCATAGTCACGCCCGGTTTCTTCCGGATTTCCGGCATCCAGTTCTTCTGCTTCGTCAAGCTCGGCGTGGCTTTGCCTTGAAGCATTGGCCCGTATACCACAGAGCCGACGCAGCCAACCCTCACCTGCGGCCAGCGTGTCCCGGAAGTGATCGGGATGCGCGCAGTTGAGCATGAAATAGGCCGGACCGGTATCTGTCTCAGCATCGACCTGCTCGATTGCTTCACCGAGTGGCTGACCGGTTGGCAGCCGGCCATCCGTTTCAACCGTAAATGATATGACCACTGGCATTGCTTCAGCCTGAGCCGCCCGGGTAATGCCGATCGCCTCGGGCGTGTTGGTAATTGTGATCGCGGTAACAAGTTCGGCGTCCGTCGCAGCAAAACTTTCGATCTGCCTGATGTGATAGCTTTCCGCTTCGCCTGCGGTCATCAGCTCGCCGGGACGATAGCCATCGCCTCGTGGGCCAACACAGCCGGAAACGACACTCTTCATGCCCGGAAACTCGTCGCGAACTTCTTCCATGAGGGTGATCGCCGCACGATTGATTTGCGCCAAATCCACCGGAGAAAAGCCCAACCTGTCGCCCCAGTCCTGGCTAGCTCTCCAAGTCGCGCTCTCGAAGACAAAGCCACGGTCGTTGGCCTGCGCGATGCCGGCGTGACGCCTGTAGTAGGTTTTCAGCACGTTGCGCCCGTGGTCGGAGCGCAGCAATGGAAAAGCCGCAAAGTCCGGAAGATCAATGCCGAATTCAAAGATCAATGTGGTTTCGATACCACCATCCGACATGAAGACTTCACCGGACTGCTGGGGTAATGTGAATGATGTGTGTCGCATAAATCGTCTCCTTTGGTTGTCCGCCTCAGCGCAGGCAGATGTGTATTTCATGCCTGTCGTCCGTCCCCCGTTCGTCACCAGTTACCGCTTTAAGCGTCGCGTCAGCGTCAAATCAGCGTTAAAAGTGAAAGAATGGAGAACTTGAGCCATGAATGAACCAGCGGTCCTCGACATTCGGGTGCTGGGCGGGCTCGAAATCCGTTACGGCAACCGGAAGCTGGCATTCCCGACCCGTCACTCGGCCTTGCTTCTGGCCGTGCTGGCCTTGTCGCCTTCGGGACAAGTCGACCGTGAAGTGTGCGCATCCCTGATGTGGGGTGAACGCGGCGACGAACAGGCACGGGCTTCGCTGCGCCAGTCTGTCTATCACGCCCAGAAGGTCCTGGCCGCTTGCGGCGCGCCAGCGCTCGTCGCCAACCGGCGTATGGTCGGACTTCCCCCGGGCGGCTGGCATCTGGATATCACAACGCTGCTTGAAACGTGTCAGAGCGATCCGGCAACTGCGGCATCGCTGTGTCGAGGCGAGTTTCTCGCAGGTCTTGGCAGAATTGATCCAGCGTTCGAGGATTGGGTGCGAAATGAAAGCGCGACGGTTACCGCACAATTGCAGGCGGCACTGAGACCGGTGGCGCTAGCGGCCCTGGAGACCGGACGATTTGCAGAGCTGGAAGGCACTGCCTCGGCATTGCTGCGACTTGATCGTTTCGACGAGCACGCACTGCGTTTCAGCATGATGGCGCTTGCCAGGCAAAACCGGCGCCCGGCAGCTCTGAAGGCTTTCAATGCGTTCGAGATCGCTTTGCATGCCGAACTTGGCATCTCTGCGGAAGCCGAAACGCTGGCACTGAGGGACCAGTTGAAAGAGCAACCGGCAGCATCCGCCCCACCGCAAACTTCAACACAAGAAGAACTGCAAACAGATCCGTCGGGCCTTTCCGAACGGCGCGCTGTTTCTCTGCTGTTGCTGCGCCCGCCCGAACCAATCTCCGATCCCGAGAAAAGTGCGCGCTGGCTTGAACAACTGACGGTCCGCCTGACACAGTCGTTCGAGGACACTCAGGTTATCGTCATGCAGCCCGTCGGCGCTGCCGTGGCTTGCATTTTTGGAGGGCAGGCCCCACTGGAGCGGCATAGCGAGGATGCCGCCTTGGCCGCACTCAATCTGGGCTCCGAGGCAGTTGGCCCGGTTCGCATCTCGGTCGTATGCGGAGACATCGTGCACAACCCTGCGAAAGCATTGTCCCCGGCAGATGTCGGCTCTATCGCTCATTTGGTGGAAGAGGCGTCGGCGCTTTCGGATGCCACCCAGCCGGAACAGCCTGTTGTATCGCGCGCCGTTGCGCTGCGCCTTGGTATGGAAACGGGCCCTTCGTCCGCAGGCATCCTCCTGTCCAAGGACCGGCTGGCCGGCGAGACTGCGCACAGCGCGAGGTTTGTGGCACGTGAGACAGAGCTTGCCGAACTTCGCGATGCACTGGACGCATGCCAATCGGGCAACGGCCGCATCGTGAGTCTGGTGGGTGAAGCGGGGATTGGAAAGTCAAGCCTTGTGCGTGCATTTGCCTGGTCTGCAGATGTGCCGCGGCTGGTCATGGAAGCCAGGGCCCGCGATGCCAACCAGCCATTTGCTGCACTGTCGCGGCTGTACCGCAACTGGCTGGACCTGTCGCGCGGCGAAGCACCGGAAAAGGTGATCCACCGCACTTCAGCTTGCCGGCATCTGCCCGCCGCAACAATTCCCGCGCTCCGGGATATTCTTGGACTTGCAGCCGTCGATGCAGGCTGGAAGGAAGCTCCACCAGGCCTGCGCCGCCGCCGCATATGCGAGCTGGTCGTGGCCACCCTCGTCGAAATCACCAGAAAGGGCCCTGCCATTCTCGTTGCCGAAGACCTGCACTGGATGGACCCGGAGACGCTGTCTCTACTTGATCAGGTGGTCGATGAACTGCCCGCTCTTCCTGTTCTCGTCATCGCCACCTACAGGCCAGAATATCAAAGCAACTGGATTGGCCGCAGCTTTTTCCGGTTCATTCGCCTGGCTCCGTTGTCTTCATCCGATTCTCACAACCTTCTCGACAGCATCGTCGCAGACAAGG
>JBCCVY010000093.1:0-11009 GCA_039194725.1 Pseudomonadota bacterium | reverse complement strand
AGGAAACATCGCAAAGGCTGCAGGCATTGACAGCCACGACGTGATGAAGATTTTCTTCGAAGACACCAAACTAAATCTGTCTTCTTACTACCTCAAGCCAGGATTCGCTTTCGGTGGCTCATGCTTACCAAAAGACGTGAGAGCGCTGACCTACGAGGCACGACGCATGGACCTCGATCTACCTCTACTTTCGTCAATCATGCCGAGCAATCAGCGTCAGATTCAGAGAGCTGTAGAGATGGTCCAACGCAAACAGTGCAGGAGGATTGGCATACTTGGTTTCAGCTTTAAGGCTGGAACCGACGATTTACGTGAAAGTCCTGTAGTAGCTTTGATCGAGTCACTCATCGGTAAAGGATTCGATATTTCGATCTACGACCAAAACGTAAACCTGGCGAAGCTAATGGGTTCAAACCGTGAGTACATCCTAGAACAGATTCCTCATATTTCTCGCTTGATGGTCGATACCATGGAGGAGGTTGTGGAGCATGCCCAACTGTTGGTAATCGGGAACAAGGCTAAGGAGTTTGAGGAGTTTCTAAGCTGCGTCCCAGAGGGTGTCATGGTGCTGGATCTGGTGAGGATAAGCGAGGAAGTACAGGATCGAGAAAACTATGACGGCGTCTGTTGGTAGCAAGCACCGTACGCTAATCGTTGTTGAGAACCTTCCAGTCATCAACGTTGTCAACACGAATACAGGAGCTACTGTTCAAGAATGTTGCCTTCTGTCCATCAATACGTAGGCCAGAGACCTCCACCCTGTCAGCCGCTATCCTAATCGGACTGGTATTTGCACCGCGCAGTAACGTTGGCTTGCCAACACCAATCAATGTCAGTCCTGGCTGCGTAATACTGACCTGTGCACCAAGATTGTAAGTGTGGCCGCCTGGCACTACTACGATTCCATTCGCGCCAGCTTCTGTACAAGCTGCACTAAAAGCGGCAGCGTCATTTGTCGTACCATCGCCAACGGCACCGTGATCTAACACATTTGCTGTTACCGCACGTTCGGCGGAGAGTGTCGTACGAGCAGTATCGGCCGACGTTTCGCCGACAAGAGAAGCGCCGAACAAACTGATTGTCGTGTTCGCCGGAAGCGAAAACGTTTTGATGTCGGCATCAACCTCACTCTCCATCAAAGCCCCGGCAGCTGTCACATTGGCTGTGTCGGTTACATCCGCGCTAGGCTCTATTCCATCCAGTTTCGCGGCATCGGCATCCTCAAAGGCATTGGTATCTGCCTCAGCCTCGTACAAAGCCTTTATCTCGGCGCCGGTCAAAACCGTGGTGGCAACGTCCACCCAGGTGATGTTGTCGTTTCCTATGGCGATCGGGTCGTCGGATGTGCAGTACCATGACCCGGCACCGGTTGCTCCCTCATTCACTCTCACCTGAGACCCGCGCACCAGGTCGCCGGCATCCACGCAATCGTTGCTGCGCCGCCAGGCATCGGCACCGGCCAGGTAAATGCCGTTCTGTGCAGCATCGGTCTGGTCTTTCACCAGCACCCTGTCATCCGCTTCCACCGTGACGGCATCCACAATCTGCAAGCCCGACAGCGTGATGTTCGCGGTTGTAGCAACACGGCATGGCACCTTTTGCGAGATGGTGGCATTCTCGCCGTTGGGTATGGCGCCGGTCCCGAGGCCCGACGACCTGTCTGTAATGGTCGATGACATGAGCTTACCTTGTCAGCTATTGGATACGGCGGCTCACATGAACGGCCGCACTGTTCGAGCAGATTGCGCGATTTGGCGTTGCTACAGCCCAGAGTTATCGGACCGGCTTCGCAGCGTTCCGGTTCTGGCGATGGAATAGGCGATCACACCGTCTGCAAACTCGCCGAAGTATGAATGGATGTCGGCGCGCACTGAGCGAAGGTGATCAGTGCTTTCGCTGTCAGTCCCGGTGGAGCTTGCCAGCAAGGTTGCGCCGATCTTGTCGGCCCACTCATCCGGCACTGGCGCAGTTGACGCCCTCGAAACACCGAGCGCTGACTGCGTGGCCACCATTTCGCGCACCAGCGCCTGGACCTTTTGCGGTGACGTGGCCAGCGGATCTTGCGTTTCAGACAACGCCTGGCGCACGGATGGGACGCGCATGGCGGCGCGTGCAGGATTGTCCCGTCGCTCGCGCATTAGTTCATCGGCGCGCGCCACCACCCTGTCGTGAACCTTCTGTTCGCGTTCGGCACTTTCGCGCCCCGGTTTTGGCCGGCGCGCATCGATCAACTGCACAATCTGCGCGTCGGGCAAGGTCGGCATGTTCTGTGTCTTCGCAGCAACCTCGACCGCATCCCGCCTAGTCTCGAGCCATTGCCGGTGCTTTTCCGGTCCCAGCTCTTCGAGCACATCTTCGGGGTCGATGTCCGGCGCGCTTCCGGCTGCATAGGCTGCGCGGATGTCTGACCGAACACTGTACCCGACCTGCCAGGCGTGAGCCCTGTCCGCCAGAGCCCGCCTCGCGTCCGCCCGCTCGACTTCAAGGCTGGCCGCATCGAGCAGTTCGACCCGCTGGTCGGGCCGCAGCATGTCGACCCACGAGGGGCGCCGGAGCAATTGTTCGTAAGACCGGCCACTTTCATCGCTTACGATGGCAGCCTGCTGGAACCTGATTTGTTCGAAACCTCTGCCATCTTCGTCGGCATCCGCTGAAATGGCGGCCGCGATGCTAGCCACATTGCCAGACCTGGCTGCTGCTGCGATGGGTTCCGGCAGTGAGCCGGTGGTGTATCCCACAGAAACCAGCACCGCCTGGACATGGGGCGCCAGGCGGTTGAACAATTTGCCGCCGATTTGGTTGGCAACGCCTGATCGCGCCTCCCCGACACGGCGCTGCAGGTCTCGTTCCGCATCGGCACGGTCAACCGTCATGCCGGGAGCGATCCTTACAACTGCTCCGTCTTCACGGGTCATCGTGTCGGAGCCGTAGCCGGCACGGCTTGCATTGCCGCGCCACCGTGACGTCGGACCAAACCTGTATAACTGCCTGATCAGCGCGGCCGGGCCCGGCTGCTCCGCATTTAGCGCGAACACTGCCATAGCGGGATCCTGCCTGGTCAGTCGCGACATTTTCCGCTCCGCATAGTGTTGCGCATAGCCAACACTGCGCTGTGCGGCCTCGTCTGCTGAGATAATGCCGGTATCAACCATGTCCTGCAGCGACGCCCGCACGCCGCCCATGACCGCCTTTGCGTCGTCATCAGACTGCAATGCGGCAGTCTCCACCTGCTGCAGCAGGGACCTTTCCGCCTCGCGCCGACGTGCAGTCATGCCGGCCTCACGTGCCCGCCGGTCGACGCTGACCGCCACCTGCTCGAGATCGTCCTGCATCTCGGTGACAAATCGCTGACGAACCCCGCCATCGGAAATCATGCCGGCGGCCTGTTGCTGCATTGCGCCGGCATTTGTTCGATAGACCCTTGCCCAGCTGTCATGGTCCGGATACCGCTCCGTTGTAAAGGACTTCTGCTCGGCCAACTGGCCGGCATTCCATTGCGCGCGTGCGCGCGCCAGCTCGAGTGCTGCCCGTTGCTGTTTGGCCCTGTTCTGTCGGTCGTCATGAGACTTGACGCTTTCAGCAACGGCAGCAAGTTGCCTGCCGGTCCTGCGGATGGCCGGACCTGCAAAATCACGCGGTGCGGACAGGATGCCGCCAGTAGAGCGCGGAACGCCTTGTCGCAGTCTGTCCCGTGTCGGAATTCGGGGCATTGAATTACCTTCTTGTCATTGCAAATTCGGATCACCCGAAAGCAGCGCCTGCGTTAACAGCTTGCTCAGCATACGGTTTATTAACTTTTTGTTTGTAATTTCGCTGTTGCTGATCTCGTTGGTAACTCCCCCCATAAATTCGATCAGCCAAGGCCAGCGTGTCAAAGTTCTGTCGCCGTCCCGAGACACGCTGGCACCTTTCTCACAAGGAGCCGGCCGCAGCATTGATCCGGCGTCCATGCGCCGGGCAACCCCCTCCGGCTATCTCTTGCGGTAGATCGAGTACAGGTCGCTGCCGGCGCCGGCACCGGCCCGAAGCAGCGCCCCGCCAAACGCGCTGTTTCCTTCCTTCCTGCGAATTGCAGCACCAGCGTAAGCATTGTTGCGGGCCGAGTTGCCCTGGTAGAGTTCAAGCATGCTGTTGTAGTTGCCCTGTTGCTCAACTCCGGCCATCAGGTTTGTAACACTGTCATCATCTGCCCCACCGCCGGACGCTGCGGACACGGCCCGCACACGCGAAAGAGCGAGATCCTTCTCACGTTTGGCCTGCATGGCCCGACGCTGGCCGATGGCGCGTTCTTCATCGCCTTTGGCTTTCATTTGTCTGGCTTCGAAATCGGCCCCGGCCTGCGCCTGCGCACCTGAGTATACGGAGCCAACAGCGCCGAGCCCGGTACCGAGCAGACCGAGCGTGGAGGCGGAAGGCGCGATTGCCGACAGGGCGGTACCGGCTGTCGCGGCGCCGGAGCTTATGGCCGTTGTCAGTGCGAGAAGTGTTTCTGCCATTTCAATATCCTGTTGCCTTGCCGGACCTCGCCGGTGTCGCGAAACCCGAGCCATTCAAGCCAGCGCGACCCGTTGAGCTCTGCCCGATCCTCGATTGTGTAAAGTTCGTTGCACGCAGTTTGCGCCGCCCCAACCAGCCTCACAGACCAGCGCGCGATCAGCATTTTATGGGCCCTGATCCTGCTGCCGCCTTCAAAGCAAAGCCACGGCCGGTTGCCATCGCCCCAGACCACCCAACCGGCGCCAATCACATCACCCGCCTCGCCTTCAGCGACAACGCCAATGAACCAGCTCGGCGCGACAAAGCGGCAGAATTTTTGGACGTCCCGTGGCCGCGCCTCCCGGACAGTCGGCATCAGTTGGCTTCCATGGTCAGCGACAGGCTCAACACCGTACATGGCAGCGGAGCCTGGCCGGCGAGGCACAGGCGGGTGTCGGTGTCCCAGGCACCTGGTATGCAATAGGACTGTGCGTCGTAGGCCTCCAGCACAGTGTTGGGGTCAAGCGTTTCGCCTTTGAATGACAGGGGCAGGTAATCCATGGCGTCGAATGTCTGGCCTGCCCGGATGCCCCTGGCGTGGGTCTTGTACAGGATCGGGGCGACGTCCCGGAGCGTCTTGCGGCGAGACAGGGGCGCCCCGTCGCGAACCCCGTAGGCCAGTTTGGCGGAGCGCCATTGCCAGTCATATGCAAGCCCGGCCACGACGGTGCCGCTGACCGGATCGGGCAGGATGATCTGGCCCGATGACACGGTAAACGCTGCCGGTTCATCGCCGTCCATTACAGCCTGTCCGGCGGCCCAAACAACCACTTGCGAGCCTTCCAGGTGTGACAGCCCGGTTACCGTGTCGGAGGCAACCAGGCTTTGCGTCACATAGCTGTCGGCCATGTAGTTGTCAGTGCCGCCCTGGGCCTGGGTGTCGTAGGCCAGCCGCTCCACATGACGCCTCGTGGCACCGTTTATCGTACGCCTGACGACCATAAAGACGTCGTCATCCACCACGTTGGGCAGCACGGCCACGTCTTCAATGAAACCATCAGTCTCGAATGTGAACCATGACAGGACGTCTTCAGAGCGCTCATACGTCAGCATGGCGCAAGTGCCGTCATTGAGCACGTACCAGATGCGGGTGTCGGGCTGGCGCTGAACGGCCAACAGCTTCACTCCGGCATCCAGGACAGTGGGATGAAACCGGCTGATCTCCGTAGAGGAGTAATCCTGTGCATCGATCGTGTAGGACAGCTCATAGGCCCGTTTGCCCGAGCGCTGAACGAAGACGGCTGATCGATCAATCTTGACCGCCTGCACATCGGCGGACCCTTGCGTGGAAGCGTCCTTGATGGAGAAGTTGGACGGCGTCATCGGCTCATCAAATGACGACGACCGCCCGACCGGCTCCGCCCCGGACGTGCCGATGCACAGCCTTGCCAGACCCAGTATCCACCTGACCGCATTTACCGCACCGGTGGCTATCGACCTGATGACCGGGCCGCTGTCGCCTTCCTCTGCGAGGTCGAAACTCTCAAACCCGTCGGAGACGGATCCGAAGATTTTGTCGGCACCGCCCCACCATAACCGGCCTTCGAACAGCGCCACGGCTGATGGCCAGCCGCGCAGGGTGGAAAACTGTCCTTCCGACCAGTCGTTGGTTTCCTCTGAATCATGCAGACGGCTCATGACTTCATAAGTTGCGGTGGTGGAGTTGGTTACGCCTGTAATCAGAACATATCCATCGCCACCGCCACCGGCATATGTTGCTGTTACGGTGGCCGTACCTGAGGTGTAGTCGCCGGCCAGGAATCCGGCCCTGAACTGAACAATTGTGTTGGCACTGCCTGGCGTTCTCGTGATCGTGCCCGTTGAACCGCTGATAATTGTCAGGAACTTCTGCCAGGCCTCGCCTTCGTTGTCAGAGATCTGATAGGAAATGTTCCCGGCATAAGTACCTGCAAGGACGATCTCGACATCACGCTCCTCGGTGTTCTCGTTTTCGCCGTCGGAATCAATGTCGTAACGACTGTTTCCGGACACCCTTATCTCGTCGGTGTACTGGTCATCACCGGCCAGGCTGGCTGAAACGACTGTTCGGCTGTGTGACAACCGAAACACCGTGCCAACATGGCCCGGCTTGAAGAACGGCGACGACGCGGTCAGTGTGCCGTTCCCAGTCCGGGCGGAAGGGGTGAGTGAGACATCTGCGGTTTTGCCTCTGAAAGGTCCATCCACAAACTCATAGTCAGTGATTGACCACGACGTTTGCGCCCGGCGTTCAACGCGCTTTGGTTGGTATGACTGGTCTGACGACGTGATGAATATGACGTCGCCGGATTGTGCATGCCTGAGTCTGAAAAGATCGGCGGCGGCGAATGCCGTGGACAGCTCCATCACGCCGGATGCAGCAATGGAAACATCGGAAACAATCCGCTCTGCCTCACTCTCCACTGAAAACTGCAGGTAGTAGGTTCCACTGGTTGGGGTAAAGGCAATCGAGTGAAAGCCTGTTCTGAGTTCAGTCTCTTGAATGTATTCGTCGCCACCGTCCGTTGAACCACAGCGAAACTTCACTGGCCCGCGGTCGACCGTGATTTCGACCGCATGTTCAATGTTCTGGTCCGGCACCGAAACGGTGTCAGACCGCTTGGCCAGCGTCGTGCCGCCTCTGACCGGTGTTTGCAGTGTCAAAACGCCACCAGAGATGGTCGCCACCCCGCCGCCGGCGGTGGTCAGAGTCCAGCCGGTTGAAGACGAAAAGTCGCCATTCGTAACAACTGTTGAAACCGCGGCCCGGGTGATCAGCTCATCGCCGATGCGAACGCGCAGCTTCTGGTCCGAGAACTCCAGAAGCGCAGTATCAGTTGCGGAAAACACGAACGGGATGTTCCGGGCTTCGCCGTCTCCGTCTGTCGACGACAGATAGGCAAGGCCGGGCCGCGCGGTCATTGGTCCAATGACGCGCGGAAAGCAATTCTTCATCACTTCTGCCGAGATGCGCATGCGCGACAGGTCAACACGGCCCAGGGCAAGCGGCGACACCTCGCCGCCGTTCATGGCGAACACGTAGGACTTTTCGCGCATCACGCCCGCCTGTGGTCAAGGCTCGACCGGCGGCTGGAAAACCGGCCGGTGATCCAGCGCCCCGGCCTGCCGGTCTGTGCCGGTTGCTGCAGGGCTTCGTAGGTGTTGGCCTTGCCAAGCGCGTCCTGCTTCAGCCTCACAAGCTCGCCACGCAGTTGCGAAGAGCCACTTAGCTTCGGCACGATGCGGTAGGCCAGTTCCGTGCAAGCGGCTTCGGTTAGGCGCTCCGGCCATCTGGCAAGGTCAAGACCGTAACTGGCATCGCTGGACGTGTAACGCAGGTAAAGCGGTGTTGCATCGCACCACAGGTAGCCGCCTTCGATCAGATAGGCGCGGCTGTCTGTCTGGTGGTCGAGCGGCGGATCCAGGGTCTCAGAGGCGGACACCGCGTACTTGCGCACAAAATCTGTCGGCAGATCATGGGCGTAGGCATAACCGAAGGCCGGCGTGATGCTGTCGTTGACGGTGATCTGTGTGGTACGCATGGCGTGGGTCCAGAAGCCTGCCTCCATCAGAGATTGCAGCATCGGCCCATAATGGATGTCGCACAGTCTGCGGGCCTCGTTTTTCTCACTTAGCGACGCCACGGGCGTCTGCTTGCAGTGCAGAATGGCGCGCTGATAGATTTCCAGCTTGGAGGTTGCCATTGCGTCAGGCAACCGCTTTGCGGTTCATGGTGCCCAGATGGGTGTCGAGCGCCCACTCTGCGTCAACCCTGGTGGTCAGCCCGGCGAACAGCACAACACCATCCGGATCGATCACCCGCCAGCCGTTCTGGCCGTTGGATTCGATGGCATGGAGCTTTCGCAACCGCTCAATTTCGGGCCGGCCCAACGCCTTCACATCGTACGCCACATGCCGCACAACTGCGACGCGCAGGTAGTTGCGCCCGGCCTCCAGCACCCTGAGGTCGGCTTCCCAGCGCAAGCGCTGATCGATGCAGGTGAGCAGGGATTTGGGCGTCACCCGGGCCGCATGATGGGCCCAGTAGGACGGCTTGCAGATATCGTCCAACTGGTCGCCGTCCGGGATCTGCACCATGAACCTGTTTTCGAAATGACTTGCCTGTTGAAATACGCTGGGGCCGTTGGGGCATGTTTTGACAAAGGCGGCGGTATCTGCGGCAGACGGGTTCGAGACAGGTTTTTTGGCCATTTCTTCACTTGGCTCCTTGTGGTTGCAATGCAAAACGGAGCGCAGTTCCGTTGATGAACCACGCCCCGTTTGGAGAGTTGAATGTATCCCAGACTGGGGTGCCCGGCGCAGACCATCATGCGCGGCTTGACGTTACTGTTGGAGGCTTCACGCCAATTCGCAGTATCCAGACCGACAGTCGGTCAGCTTGGAGGCAGCCTGTATTGAAGCTGCGTACCTGCCCCGGGCAATTGCTGCCTCAAATTGTCGAGCACGAAGCGGTCGGTGAACGTGCCGGCACTGGTGTGCATGGTCATGTTGGCGATCGGGGTCAGTTGTGCATTGGTCAGGCTGTATTCCACCTCGACAAACACCTTTTCGACATCGCCTTCGCGCAGACCCGGGCGCCGTGGCTGGGTGAACGCCCAGCGGTTGGTATCTATGACGAACTGTGCCAGCGAGGCGGTTGAACATCCCACGACGCCGAGGCTGGGATATCCGGTCATGCTGATTGAGATGCGCCTGCCCGTGCCCCTCTTCGACACCTTGCCCTGCGCGTGGCTGACATGACATCGGGTGGCGGGCGGAAACCCGTCCAGGGTGAGTTCATAATAGCGTTGCTGCGGCGGATATCTGCCGACGTTGGCAGGCAGCCCGGCATTTGCCGGAGGCGGGCTCCCTGCAAAACTGCCTTCATTGCCGGCCCCGCCAACACCGGCCGGTGTCTCATCATCGCCGAACAGTGACAAGCCGGAGGTTCCGCACCCGGCGGCAAGACCGCACAACACGCTGACAACGGCAATTTCAACAACACGTTTCATGAGCAGAACTGTGTAACACGCTTACAAGTCACGCAATGGCATTTGTTGGATGTCCACTGCATATAGCAGCATTGCAGGGGCAATGCGGCAAAGGTGCGTCGGTCACAGCGAGCAAAATTCTTCACCGTGACGCTGATGTACATATAATTGCCGGAAATCGTGCAAGCAGGTCAATACCGGCCCAGCAAAACGCCGGGCCGGATGTGGTGTTTCAGACCGTCAGGCCAGGATGGCCGCTGACATGGTGGCCGCCCCGCCTTCGGCCACAGCTGTGACGACGTGTGTGGTGGCGCCGATGGTTGCCGTGGTCTTCACATAGATCACCACGTCATTGACCTTCATGCCCTTGGCGGCACCGTCTTCGATGAAGTCGGCAGCGTCCGCGTCGGTGTGAACATCGGTGCCGTAGGCCAGCCAGACTTTCGGCTGGTCACCCACGCTCGGGATCACGCAGTTCCACTGCTCGGTTACATAAGCCATGTGTTGTCCTTTCCGTTAAGACGCCACGATGGCGGAACCATCATGTGTCATTTGCACGATGCCGGTGTTCTGCAGCAGCTTGGCCTCGTGGTAGAGCGAACACCGCGACCACGACAATTGCTGCTTGTCCTCATAGCCGATGGCCACGTCCATGCCCTTGGCGTCCGCGGCATGGCCGATGGCGTTGCGGTGATACATGAAACACAGCTCCGAGCTGGTGCCGAGACCGGCGATCTGGTTGGAGACGATCCATTTCACACCGAGCCACTCGTACCAGCCCTGCCCCATGCTCGAAGCGGTCTTGGCGTCCATGGCATTCCAGCCGGGATAGTTCACAGCCGGCTTGACTGTGACAAAGTCCGCACTTGAGAAGGTCGGAATGGTCATCAGATAGGCCAGGAACGCCGGTGAGATGACGGCGAACACATTGCCGTCCCAGGGAACGCCATTGTTCATCAGGTAGGTGGTTGCCTTCTGCACCATGGTCAGGGACGCGGTTGCCGTGGTCCCGGTGGTGATGGTGCCGGTCTCTAGCTGCGCCAGGATGGCCGCATCGATGTCCCGGTTCAGCACCGACATGGTGTTGATCTGCATGATCTCGCGCTGATCGCCCTGTGACTGGAAGATGTTGAACCCGGTCATCTCGATGAGGTCGTGCTTTTCCTTCAGCGTGACGGTGGTCTGAGTGTTGTTGTTGTCACGCGCCGGAATCAGACCGCCAACGCCGCGTGTCACAGTGGTGCCGGATGAATCGACGATCAGGAATGTGGCCTGATTGCCTTTGGTCTGACTTTCTTTGGTGGTTGTATCCTTGAGAAGCGATTGCCGCTGGCCAAAGGCCAGAACCATCTCTTCCCGGTATTGAACCATTGGGGCTGCACCAGGCATGGTGTCCCTCCTTCAATTGATGGGTTGAATGAAAGCTTGGTCCTGGACGGGTGGCCTGTCGGGCGAGGGTGCCGGGGTGTCTTCGCCTCAGCGAAGGGCCGGCGCCTCTTGCTT
>JBCCVY010000092.1:0-11070 GCA_039194725.1 Pseudomonadota bacterium | reverse complement strand
CGCTGAACTCTGCCGTGTTCACGGATGGTTCGTTCGTGTTCATTCCAGAAGGTGTGCGCTGCCCGATGGAACTGTCGACCTATTTCCGCATCAACGCGGAAAACACCGGCCAGTTTGAACGCACGCTCATCATCGCCGAAAAAGGCTCCTACGTGTCGTATCTGGAAGGCTGCACCGCGCCGATGCGCGATGAGAACCAGCTGCACGCGGCCGTGGTCGAGCTGATTGCCTTGGAAGATGCCGAGATCAAGTACTCAACGGTGCAGAACTGGTATCCCGGCGACAAGGACGGCAATGGCGGCATCTACAACTTCGTGACCAAGCGCGCCGACTGTCGGGGTGACAATTCGAAAGTCTCCTGGACCCAGGTTGAAACCGGCTCCGCTGTGACCTGGAAGTACCCGAGCTGCATCCTGCGCGGTGACAATTCGGTGGGCGAGTTCTACTCCATCGCCATCTCCAACGGCTACCAGCAGGTCGATTCAGGCACCAAGATGATCCATCTCGGCAAGAACACGTCGAGCCGCATCATCTCCAAGGGCATTGCAGCGGGCAATTCGGACAATACCTATCGAGGCCTGGTGACCACCCATCCAAAGGCCAAAAATGCCCGCAATTTCACCCAGTGTGATTCTCTGTTGATCGGCGACCAATGCGGTGCCCACACAGTGCCTTACATCGAGTCGAAAACCCGCACGGCGACCTTTGAACACGAGGCAACCACGTCGAAGATATCCGACGACATGCTGTTCTACTGCCAGTCGCGCGGTCTCGACGAGGAAGAGGCCGTGGCCCTGGTGGTCAACGGTTTCGTGCGCGACGTGCTGCAGCAACTGCCGATGGAGTTCATGGCCGAAACCCAGAAGCTGATCGGCATTTCGCTGGAAGGCAGCGTGGGATAGCCGGAGCCGTGTTCGACCGCCTGTTTCAGCCCCGGTTCGGCAGTCTGGAAGAGTTCACCGCAAAGGCGCGCAAGATATTCCTTCTCGCGCTGCCGTTCGGGTTCCTGTTCTGGATATTCGATATCGGTATCGGCGGAACCGCTGAGGGTGGCCGGGCTTGGCTGAATGTGCCGATGATTATCGGCGCTGTTGGATTTGTCGCCTGGGCCGCAGGCGGATTGATGATGATGATTAGAAAAGTTTGACAGAACGGGAAAGTAACAAAATGCTTGAAATCAAGAACCTGCACGTGAGCCTCGAAGAAGAGGACAAGCAGATTATCAAGGGTCTGAACCTGACCATCAATGCCGGCGAGGTGAACGCCATCATGGGCCCCAACGGGTCGGGCAAATCCACCTTGTCCTACATCCTGGCAGGCCGCCCCGGGTATGAAGTCACCGAAGGGTCGATCACCTACAAGGGCCAGGACCTGCTCGAAATGGAAACCGACGAACGCGCCGCGGCAGGTGTGTTCCTGGCTTTCCAGTACCCGATCGAAATCCCCGGCGTCGCCACCATGCAGTTTCTGAAAGTGGCCCTGAATGCCCAGCGCAAGGCGCGCGGAGACGATGAGATGACTACGCCGGAATTCATGCGGCTGGTGCGCGATCGGGCGGAAAAACTGAATGTCACCACGGACATGCTCAAGCGTCCGGTCAATGTCGGTTTCTCGGGCGGCGAAAAGAAGCGCGCCGAGATTCTTCAGATGGCGGTGCTGGAGCCGAGCCTGTGCGTGCTCGACGAAACCGACTCCGGTCTCGATATCGATGCATTGCGCGTCGTTGCGGAGGGCGTGAACTCGCTGCGATCCCCTGAACGCGGCATGTTGCTGATCACCCACTATCAGCGTCTGCTCGACTACATCGTGCCCGACCGGGTGCATGTCATGTCCGACGGCAAGATCGTCAAGTCCGGCGGCAAGGAACTGGCGCTTGAACTGGAAAAGGACGGTTACGCGGCGTTTGCAGCGTAAGGCGGGATCAAAGTCATGACAGTCAGCTTAGTGAAGACACCGGCGGAAACCGCCTACACCGAAGCCTTCGACCCGCAAGGGGCATTGGCCGATGTCCGCAAGTCCGCCTTTGCCCAGTTTGCCGCAACAGGCCTGCCGCATCGGCGCATGGAGGACTGGAAGTGGACGGACTTGCGCCAGTTGATGTCCAGCCCGTTGCCGCCGCTTGCCGGCACCACGGCATCTGCCGGTACGATTGATGCGCTTATCGCCGCAACGCCGTTCAGCGATGTGGCGCGGGCGCGGCTGGTGTTCGTTGACGGCGCCTATGACGCGGACCGTTCGTCTCTGCCTGCGACCGGCGACGTCGAGTTTGCCAGCCTCGGAGCGGATGAGTTGCCGGGTTGGGTGACAGACAAGCTTGTTGCCGGGTCAACCGATCCGATAGCCGCCCTGAACCTTGCCTATATGAGCGACGGCGCCGGTCTCAGGATCAAGCAAGGCTCCGACATGGACGCACCGATCGAGTTGCTGTTCGTGACCACAGCCGAGCAGGCCGCCACCTACACAACCCGCAATGTAATCGTTGTGGAGGAGGGTGCGTCAGCAACCCTGATCGAGACCCATATCGGCGGGACTGGTGAATATGTGCACAATGCCGTGACCCAGTTGCATATTGCAGACAAGGCCCGGCTCGACCGCGTGAAGGTGCAGGAAGAAGGCCTTGAAGCGATTCACCTTTCCAATGCCGAGGTTCATCTGGCTGAAAGTGCTCACCTTAAGGATTTCACCCTGACCATCGGCGGTTCCGCGACCCGGCAGCAGGGCTTCATCACCTTTGCCGGCGAGCATTCTGAAAGTCACGTGTCCGGCGCCTTCCTGCTGACCGGCAAGCAGCACAACGACACCAGGCTGGTGATCGACCACGCCGTGCCGAGCTGCCTGTCGCGCGAACTGTTCAAGTGCGTGATGGACGAGGCGGCCCGCGGTGTGTTCCAGGGCAAGGCGATTGTACGCCGCGACGCCCAGAAGACCGACGGCAACCAGTCATCACATGCGCTGCTGTTGTCAGACGAGGCCGAGTTCGACGCCAAGCCGGAACTGGAAATCTACGCCGATGATGTCGTGTGCGGCCACGGCGCCACGTCCGGCGACCTGGATGAGAACCAGCTGTTCTATCTGCGCTCGCGCGGTATCTCCGAGACCGAGGCGAAGTCCATGCTGATAGGTGCCTTTGCCGCGGAAGCCTTCGACGACGTTGAAAGCGATGCCATTCGCGAGGTGCTGGGCGAACTCGCCCAGGGCTGGCTGGCGCGGCGAAAGGCTGGTTGAGGCTAGTGTCATGACCCGCGTCACATTGGACCATTGCGTTATCCAAGTCTCCGACTGGGACAAGGCAAGGGCGTTCTATGTCGATGTGATGGGGGCCGACGCGGTCGAGTTTGGCAACGGGTTCCAGGTCCGCTGGGGCGAGCAGCAGTTGAACGTTCACGGACCGGACCAGCATGGCACGCCGGTGGCAAAACTGCCGGTGATGCCGGGAAACAGTGATGTGTGTTTCCGCTGGCACGGACCGATTGCCGGCGCCATCGAGCATCTGCAGGCGCACAGCGTCGATATTGAGGAAGGCCCCTGCGCGCGCCACGGCGCGATGGGAAAAGGCACCAGTGTATATTTTCGCGATCCCGACGGGTCGCTGATGGAGTTCATGTCCTATGAATGAAATTGCCGCAAAGATCGTTCCAGCTACTGGCTATGATGTTGAAAAGATCAGGGCGGACTTTCCGATTCTGGCCAAACCGATTTACGGCGACAAGCCGCTTACCTATCTCGACAACGGTGCATCAGCGCAGAAACCGCAAGCAGTGCTCGACCGCATCCAGAAAGCCTATTCGGAAGAATACGCTAATGTGCACCGCGGGCTGCATTACCTGTCTAACACGTCGACGCAAGCGTTCGAGGATGCCCGTGAAAGCGTACGCCGCTTTCTCAATGCGCCGTCGAGCGATCAGGTCATCTTCACCCGCAATGCAACCGATGCCATCAATCTGGTCGCCCAGAGTTTCGGCGGCCTGGTCATCGGCGACGGCGATGACATTGTGATTTCGATCCTAGAGCATCACTCCAACATCGTGCCGTGGCACTTCCACCGTGAACACAGAGGCGCCAACATCCGCTGGATACCGGTTGACGATGAAGGCACGCTGCATGTGGAAGACTTTGTCAAGACACTGACACCGCGGACCAAAATGGTGGCCATCACCCACATGTCGAATGCATTCGGCACCGTGGTTCCGATCAAGGAAATCATCAAGATCGCTCATGACCGCGGCATCCCGGTGCTGGTCGACGGATCGCAGAGCGCCGTGCACATGCCGGTGGACGTGCAGGACCTGGATGCGGATTTCTACGTGTTCACCGGTCACAAGACCTACGGCCCGTCGGGCATCGGCGTCCTGTACGGCAAAAAGGAACTGCTCGCCAAGATGCCGCCTTATCAGGGCGGCGGCGAGATGATCATCGAGGTGACCGAGGACGGTGTCACCTACAATGATCCGCCGCACAGGTTTGAGGCAGGCACTCCCGCCATAGTTCAAGCCATCGGATTGGGCGCTGCGCTGGACTATATGGACTCTATCGGGCGCGAGGCCATCGCTGCGCATGAGGCGTCGCTGCTGGAATACGCCAACGAACGCCTGTCGCACATCAATTCGCTGAAGATATTCGGAACCTCGCCGACCAAAGGCGCGATCATCTCGTTTGCCATGGAGGGCGCCCATGCCCACGACATATCAACCGTCATTGACCGGCACGGCGTGGCGGTTCGCGCCGGCACTCATTGTGCCATGCCACTGCTGCAGCGGTTTGGCGTAACTGCAACCTGTCGGGCATCGTTCGGCTTGTATAACAACACCGCAGATATTGATCGGCTGGCCGCAGCGCTTACATCTGCACAGAAGATGTTTTTGTGATAGGGATTAGACCATGACAGATTCAAACACATCGTGCGCTCCCGCACCGGTTCCCGAAGCGGTCGAATCCGAGCATCAGAATCCGGACGTCACATCTTCCATACCTAAGGAAGAACTGAGCCGGATGACCGATGACATGATCGCGGCCATCAAGACCGTTTACGATCCGGAAATCCCGGTCGACATTTTTGAGCTGGGTCTGATCTACAAGATCGACGTAGAGGATGACCGCTCGGTGAAAGTGGACATGACGCTGACGGCGCCTGGATGTCCCGTCGCCGGCGACATGCCGGGCTGGGTTGCGGACGCGGTGCGCACCGTAGAAGGTGTGATGGATGTTGATGTGCAACTGGTGTTTGAACCGCCGTGGGATCCGTCGCGCATGTCGGATGAGGCGCGTGTCGCTCTGAATATGTGGTGAAGCGAGATGAGTGCTATCGAAGTAAATGCTGCAACTTCCCGTGCCATGCCGGCCGTGCTGACATTGACCGATGCCGCCGTGGACCGGATCAAGCAGCTCATGGCCAGATCTGAAAAAGACACCGGCGGCCTTCGCATCGGTGTGAAGAACGGCGGTTGTGCCGGCATGGAGTACACCATGGATTTCGTCGACGAACCCGACAAGTTCGATGAGGTCATCGAGGACAGGGGCGCCCGCGTGCTGATCGAGGCAAAAGCCATTCTGTTCCTGTTCGGCACCACGATGGACTATGAGGTAACCAAGCTGCGGTCCGGCTTTGTGTTCAACAACCCGAACCAGACCAGCGCCTGCGGTTGCGGCGAGTCGATTGAACTCACCCCGGTGTCCGCCGACGTGTTGCAGCGAGGCTGATCGGCCGACTGTCGTCTAGACCATGCTTTAAAGCACTGGGCGTGCCAGAAACGCCGGCATGTTTTCCTCGGTGAATCTCGACGGTGTGTCGTCGTGATCATTGTCCCGGCTCTTGCCGCCACGGCCACGTCCTCTGCCGCCGCGCTCACGTTGTGGTTTTTCGTCTGACTGGCGTCTGGTCGGTTTTGCTTCAACGCTGGATGTATCCAGCTTTTCAGCCACTTCGGCCTTTTCCTCAACCTTCTTCGGCCGGGCTTTCTTGGTCGCGGCCCTGGACTTCGGCCCGGCCGGTTTGTTGCCACGCCGGCGTTTTCCCTTGGCGGCGATGGACTCGGCAATCTCGTCGTCGGTCGGCGCTTCACCGTCCCAGTCGATTGGCTTTTTGATCAGGTCTTCAATGTCCTTGATGGCCCGGAACTCTTCCCACTTCACCAGCGTGTAGGCATTGCCCAGCCGGCCGGCACGGCCGGTGCGCCCGATACGGTGAACATAGTCTTCGGAATGGGTCGGAACGTCATAGTTGTAGACATGGCTCACGTCTGGGATGTCGAGGCCGCGCGCCGCCACGTCGGAGGCAATCAGGTAGGTGATGTCGTTGTTGCGGAAGGCGTCCAACGTCTTCAACCGGGCGCGCTGGTCCATGTCACCATGCAAGGCGCCACAGGAAAAACCGTGCTTCTGCAGGGATTTCTCCAGCACAGCAACGGTCGTCTTGCGGTTGGCAAAGATGATGGCGTTCTTGACATCGTCTGCGTGCCCGCGCATCAGCTCGCGCAGCGCGTCGCGCTTGGAGGTTTCGTCAGATGGGGCGTAGACCGCACGCTGGGTGATGGTTTCGGCGGTGGACGACAGCGCCTGCGCCTTGATTTCAACCGGGTTGTGCAGGAACTGGTTGGTCAGGCGCTGGATCTCTGGCGGCATGGTGGCGGAGAAAAACAGCGTCTGCCGGGTGATCGGCAGCAGTTTGGCGACCCGCTCGATATCCGGAATAAAGCCCATGTCGAGCATGCGGTCGGCCTCATCGACAACGAAGATCTCTATATGGGTGAGCATCAGCTTGCCGCGTTCCACATGATCGAGCAGCCGGCCGGGGGTCGCGATCACCACATCGGCGCCGCGGTCGATCTTGCGGTTCTGCTCTTCGAACGAGACCCCGCCCATGAGCAGCGCAATGTTCAGCTTGTGGTTCTTGCCCAACAGCTCGAATGCCTCGTGCACCTGCGCGGCCAGTTCCCTGGTCGGCTCCAGGATCAGTGTGCGCGGCATGCGCGCCCGGGCGCGGCCCTTCTCGAGAATGTTGAGCATCGGCAGGGTAAAGGCTGCCGTCTTGCCGGATCCGGTCTGGGCGAGGCCCAAAACGTCTTTGCGCTCAAGCGCGGGAGGAATGGCTTCCGCCTGAATTTTCGTTGCTTTGGAAAAGCCGGCGTCCGTGACGGCGGCGAGGACCTTTTCGCTAAGGCCAAGTGTATCGAATGACATTAAGGTATATGGACCGTTCTATGTGCGCTGCACCGATGCACGGAGTTTTCTCACTGCATCCCATGAAGCTGGTTGATGTGCCGGGAGCAGACCGGATGTCTGCATCCGCTTTGACGGCACCTCAAGCCTGGCGCCGAAACGTATTCGCTTTGTATGGGGATTCGCGGCCAAAATGTCAATTTTGGCCATTGCGTCATTTTGAACTGGGTTAATTGGCCCTCAGCAGAGCATCGGCTGCCCGCTTCCATGGTGTGAAGGCATCTGCCTCGTGCAACACCTCCAGACCCTTCAGGGTGAACGAGCGCGGCGTCGCCAGCTCAGACACCAGTTGCGACGTCGGTGTTGAGGGTCGCTCGCGCACTGTGGTGGCTGCGGCACGTGTCATCTGGGCGGTGAGCAGCCGCGCGATCTCAGGGTCCACGCCCTGTGCCGAAACCCAGTCCGACATCTGCGATATCAGCTCCTGTACCCAGCCGTAATAGCACGCGATTGTCGCCGCCGGCGCGAAACTGTCTTCAGATTTCAGGGCCAGTACCGGGCCGCAGGACTCCAGCAGCTTCCGGCACGCCTGATGTTCAGGAAACATCAGTGTCGGACTCTCGCTGAACTGGGCGGCAACCACCGGCATGGCCATGACCAGCCTGGCCGGTGCGATGGCCGGCGCAAGGTCCGAGGACGGCAAGCCGGCGCACAGGCTCAGAACCGTCTGGCCATCGGCGAAGCTGAGCGCCTCGCACACCTCAACTGCATCGAACGGACGTACCGCGACAATGACGATCTCCGATTGATCTATGATCGACTGGTTGTCGGCCAGAACCTCGACACCGTAGTGTTCTGCCAGGTGCGCGGAGGTTTCGCGGCCGCGCTCTGAAACCAGGAAGCGGGATCCGGTTTTGCTCATCGCAGGCATCATGTGCCTGATGAGGTGGCCGGCGCCAATGATACCTATGGTTGTCGTCATTTTGTTTCCTTCATAGCTTTCAGCAGGACGGGAACCGCATCTTCGATTTCACGGCAGACAAGCGCGCCGGATGCGGTGAGTTGATCGCCGACATCCACCGGCAATGATGTATTGGAGCTGTCCGGCACCTGGTTGAGACGGCCGCCGATCAGGACAGGGATCTGTTTGCCAACATGCTCACGCAACGCATTGTAATAGCTCATTGCAACACCGTTGTAGGTGGACAATGCGATGGCATCCGCATTTTCATCCATAGCCGTTGCCGCAAGTCTGTGGGGCTCGGCGGAAGTGCCGCCATCGATTAGTGTGGCGCCGGCGCCGGACAATACCTCGTCCAGCACCAACTTGCCGTGTTCATGCACGTCGGTCGTGGCGGTCACAATGCGCACGTTCAGACTGGCCAGCGCCTGGCGGTCAGCCAGAGGCACACGCGACAGGTGAACATCGGACATTTCGGCAACTTCCTCGGCAATGTCAGATTGAATTTTGTCGCTGCCGGTCGCGCACATCGCCTCCAGGCGCCTGCCGCCGAGGCGCCGGATTGCCAGCAACATCTCGAATGGGTTGTCCGTGGCGATGCCTGCAGCGGCCAGATGCCTGATGGCATTGTCGAAGAACAGTCTGCCGCCGGCCACGATCCGGTCGGCCAGTGCGCGGGCAGGGGCCTCGTCCAGCAGAGGCATGTGCCGGCGCTGATGTTCGGCCAGGCGAGCCGCAAACAGTTGCGCCTCGATCACCTCATCGACATCCGGGATGCGCTGGTTTTCGGTGACCGGCACCGGATTGAAGGCGTGTCCGGTCGGCTTCAGCAACTGTCCGGCTATGTCGATGCAGAGATAGGATGACAGGCTGGCGAAATTCTCCTGTGGCGATCCGCGGTAGCTCGTCGTATTGCCATAGATCATCGTGCCGGGTGTGTCCGACACGTCAGCCAAAGCGAGATGGAAGGCGAGGCGTCGGACAGGATCGGAGAAATGATGCCCCCAGCAATGGCTGATCTCGACACCGGCAAGTTTGCCGATATGCCGCTCCAGCAGCACCGCACCGAGCGCGCTCGATAGATCGCCGAACAGTGCGGCAAATCCGTCATCGAGGTTCGAGTGCACCAGCATCGGCACCGGCTGGGCTGATATCAGAGCCAGTGCGCTGAGCGTTGCCGTCGTGCAGGCCACGTCGTCGGCATGGTTTTGCAGGCGGAACGTGAAGTATTGCCCGAGATTGCCGATGCTGGTGGCGCCGGCGGCCAGCGCGGCGCAGGTGTTTTCCACCGATGCTGGAAATCCGAGGACGAAATCTCCGAAGTGCGGCGCCACCGGAGCGGCTTTGGTCAGCCCGGCAAAGTCCTCGGGAGCATTCAGGATCAGGCCGGTGCCGCGCATGGCGCGCTTGCGATCGTCGCGCGGAACGCCCATCGACCAGTCGAGGCAGATGCCGTACCGGTCGATAGTGACGTTTCGGGCAGCGCACCGGTCGTAGATGTCCGCCCAGGCATCACGGGATTTCGCAGGGTCGCGCCATCCGATCTGGGCATGTTGCATCAGCCTGCCGTCGGCGGCCATGTCGCGTTTGTACTTTGCCTCACATGCAACGCCGTGATGCTTCAGAAACGCGCCGGGCTGAACCTGCCAGTCTTGCGCCAGAGCGTGGCCCTGCGCAATCAGTTCCGTGGCGTCGGGAAGCTCAGGTTCCGGGAGTATGTCCGTGCGGTTCAGCATTGCTAACGGTTAGTGCCTGGCAGGTCAGGAAGCAAGCATCTGTGCCGGCTCGGTTTCCGTGTGAACGAGACTCTGCAGTCCACGAATTATAATTCAGAATTTGGAAGTGTGCCAACTTCGATAAGTTGTTATTATCCGGCCCATGACCACGCTTCGTCAGCTCAGATATTTGGAAGCCATTGCCCGGCACGCCCATTTCGGCAAGGCTGCGCAGGAGTGCTCGGTGTCGCAACCGGCATTGTCACAGCAGATCAAGGAACTGGAACAGCGCTGGGGTCTGGCGTTGCTGGAAAGGTCGCCGAAACATGTCACTCTCACCGCGGAAGGAGCTGAAGCTGTCGAGCGGGCCAGGGCCATTCTGACCGCCGTTTCCGATCTGGAAGATTTTGCCCGCGAGCGTACCGGCACGTTGAGCGGTGTGCTGCGCCTCGGTGCCATTCCCTCAATTGCGCCGTACCTGCTGCCGGCCATGCTGACCCGGCTGGCGGATCACTACGCCGATGTCGATCTGCGTTTGCGTGAAACCGTCACCGAGACACTGGTCGATGAGCTGAAGGCTGGCAAGCTGGATGTCATCGTTGCGGCGTTGCCGCTGGGGTCGCCGGAGATTGAGGTGCGCGAGCTGTTCGTCGACAAGTTTCTTCTCGCCGTGCAGCATGACGACCGGCTGCAGCCCGACGTGGCGGCAACGCCATCCATGATTGGTGAGGACCGCCTGTTGCTGATGGGCGAGGGCCACTGCCTGCGTGAGCAGGTGTTGAACTATTGCAACATCGGCACGTCGAAACTGTCCCGGGCCATGGGGGCATCTTCGTTGAGCACCATCGTGCAGATGGTGGCCAACGGTCACGGCGTGACCTTGTTGCCGGAAATGTGCATTCGCGAACAGGCGCCCGACAGCCGCATCCGGTTGCTGCGGTTTGCCGACCCGGAACCGGCGCGGACGGTTGCCATGGCATGGCGCAAGTCAACGCCGTTGCGTGACGATTACATGGCGCTGTCGCAACTGATGCTGGATGGCTGGAATGCCTGAACCACTGCTGCTGATCCCCGGGCTCATGTGCACATCTGACCTTTTCACACCGCAAATTAGGGCGTTTTCCGGTGACCGCCAGGTTTTTGTTGCCGATCACAGCGGCGCAGATGACATGCGTTCGATTGCCGGACAGATACTGTCGGATGCGCCTGCGCGGTTCATGCTGGCGGGCCTGTCGATGG
>JBCCVY010000091.1:0-11071 GCA_039194725.1 Pseudomonadota bacterium | reverse complement strand
TGACAGCGATGCGCAAAAACGGGCTGCGGAAGTTTCCGCAGCCCTCGCAAACCTGGTAGCTAGTTTGAGACAGGATCAGTTCTTTTCCTTGTCGACCAGCTTGTTGGAAGAAATCCACGGCATCATGGCGCGCAGCTTCTCGCCGACTTCCTCGATCTGGTGGGCATCGTGCATGCGCCGGGTGGCCTTGAAGCGGGCCTGGCCTGCCTTGCATTCCTGCATCCACTCAGAGGTAAACCGGCCGGACTGGATGTCATGCAGCACACGCTTCATTTCTGCTTTGCTGTCCGCATTGATGATACGCGGACCCGACACATACTCTCCCCACTCAGCAGTGTTGGAGATCGAGTAGTTCATGTTGGCAATGCCGCCCTCATAGATCAGGTCGACAATGAGCTTCACTTCGTGCAGGCACTCGAAATAGGCCATTTCGGGCGCATAACCTGCTTCAACCAGCACTTCGAAGCCGGCCCGGATGAGCTCGACAAGACCGCCGCACAGCACCACCTGTTCGCCGAACAGGTCGGTTTCGCATTCCTCCTTGAAGGTGGTCTCGATCACACCCGAGCGGCCGCCGCCAACGCCGCAGGCATAGGACAGTGCCAGGTCATGGGCATTGGCCGATGCATCGTGGTCGATGGCGATCAGGCATGGCACACCGCCGCCTTTCAGGAACTCACCACGCACCGTGTGGCCCGGGCCCTTGGGCGCGATCATCACCACGTCGATGGTGTCTTTCGGTTCGATGAGATTGAAGTGGACGTTCAGGCCATGGGCAAAAGCGATCGCCGCGCCGTCCCTGATGTTGGCTTCGATATCGGCCTTCCAGATGTCAGCCTGAAGTTCATCAGGTGCCGCCATCATGATCAGGTCGGCCCAGGCCGATCCTTCGGCAACGGTCATCACCTTGACGCCGTCGGCTTCCGCCTTCTGGGCTGTTGCCGAGCCGGCCCGCAGGCCGGTAGCGATGTCCTTGACGCCGGAATCCTTCAAGTTCAAGGCATGGGCACGGCCCTGGCTGCCATAGCCGACGATCAGGACCTTTTTGCCCTTGATCAGGTTTACGTCAGCATCACGATCATAATAAACGCGCATCGGAGTTTTCCTTTCAAAGATTGCGTTTCATTGCGGGCCGTTTGCCCTGGTCTATTGATTTCATCTCGGCACGCCGTAAAGCGTGAGAAACTGTTGTGCGGCGCGGCTGGTGCCGGTTCCGATTTCCGACCTGTCGGGCAGCGGCCTGTCCCCGAGCAGCGCGCGGATCTGGACATCGCGCACCACCAGCCCGAAGAAGGTGCAAAACGCCTCCTCCGTGTCGTCGAAAGCGAGCAGGCCGGCATCGCGGGCCATTTCCAGCACCGGCTTCACCCGTCGCCCGATGGCAAACCGGCCATTGTCCAGCACGATGCCGCCAAGCCCGCTCTTGGCGGAATTGGAATGGGCAATAGCCATTGCGTTCAGTGCGATGGATATGTCACCGGTCAGCACCGACAGCCAGCTCTCGGCGAAATCCGCAAGCCCCTGCTCCAGCGAGCGCGCATCCAGGTTTTCTCTGTCCAGCGACGGCAATCGCACCTTGGACGCCTGCCACTGCACCGTTGCCGTCAACAGTCCGTCGCGGTCGCCGAACCATTTGTAGAGCGTCTCTTTCGAACAGCTTGCCCGGCGCGCAACTGACGCCATGGTCAGGCCATCGCCTGCCTGCAGCATCAACTCAAGTGCCGCATCAAGCACTTCGCGCTGGCGCGGCGAAAACGCTTCGTCCGCATCGCGCTGATCAAGCTGTGCTGCCGCTGCAACTGCCAATACACTCACTCCATCAAACCGTACCGTACGGTACAGTACGGTGTGTTTAGAGACATATGCCGGGACTTGCAACCGTTTTCTTCAGGATTTATCCGGCCATCGGCCAGGCCAGCATGATCGCCGGCACACCCAGCAGCACGACCAGCACTTCCATGATCAGCCCCATGCGGGCGTAGTCGGTGAAATGGTATCCCCCAGGACCCATCACCAGGGTGTTGGACTGATGCCCGATCGGGGTCAGGAACGGTGCCGCGGCCCCGACCGCCACGGCCATCAGGAAGGCGTCCGGGTTGGCATCCAGGCCGATGGCGACCCGGACGCCGATCGGCGCCATCAGGATCGCCGTCGTCGCGTTGGGCACCATGTCCGACATCCACATGGACACGGTCATCAGCAGCGCCAGCACCGCCCACACAGGCATGGATCCGGCATTTTCCACGATCGAACTGGCAATCAGGTCGGTGCCTCCGGTCGCATCCAGCGCCTGGCCAATCGGGATCATCGCCCCGAGCAGCACCAGCACCGGCCACTCAACCCCGTCGTAGATTTCGTTGATCGAGATGCAGGCAAACAGGATCATCGCCACGCACGCGGTCACAAATGCCACCGGTACCGACACCATGCCGGATGATGCAGCCAGAATGGCAACGGCAAAGATACCGGCCGGCAGCACCGCGCGGGTGCCACCGTGCAGGGGCTGCAGGCCGCGTTTCTCCAGCACCATGCAGCCCAGCGATTCCAGCGCCACTTCCATCTGTTCGGCCTCGCCCTGCAGCAGCAGGACATCGCCGGTCCGGAACTTGATGTTGCGCAGCCTTGCAATCGGGCGTTCGCCGGCCCGCGACAGCGCCAGCAGGTTGATGCCGTAGCGCGCATGCAGCCGGACGCCGCGCATGGACTTGCCCTCAAGCATGGAGTTGGGCATCACCACCGCCTCCACGACCTGCACCGCTTCGGTCCTGAAGCCAGGAGGGGCGGCCTCCGGCGTGCCCAGCTTGGACAGCTTCTTGCCATCGGCCAGCGGGTTGATGACAACCGGATCGCCCTCCAGGATCAGCGTGTCCCGTGCCCTGAACTTTTCCCTGGCGGCCGGGGCCTGACGGCGCACGCCATTGCGCACGATCGCCATCACCGTCACCTCGTTTTCGCATTCCGCCTCCAACTGGCTGATCCGCTTTCCGACCAGGGAAGAGCCTTCCGGCAGCGAGGTCTCGAATGTATAGCTTTCAACCCGGGTCAGCGCACTGGTCAGCTTCGGCGCGATACGCGTCGGCAGGAAGCGCCAGCCGATCAGCGACACATAGATCACGCCCCCAATGCATACGGCCAGCCCGACGGGCGCGAAGTCGAACATGGAGAACGGCTGGCCGGTCATATCCTGGCGGAAGCTCGAAATCACGATGTTGGGCGGCGTTCCGATCAGCGTCACCATGCCACCCAGCAGCGTCGCGAACGACAGCGGCATCAATACCAGTGACGGTGACCGGCGCGCCTTGAGGGCATTGCGCAACGTCACCGGCAGCATCAGCGCCAAGGCCCCGACATTGTTCATGAAGCAGGACAGAAAGGCCCCCAGCGCGCTGCCGGCGGCAACCTGCAGGGTGGTTGTTCGGCGGGTCGGCGACAGGAACCGCACCAAGTAATCGACCAGGCCGGAATTCTGCAGCGTGCGTGAGATGATCAACACCGCGGCAACGGTAATCACCGCCGGATGGGCAAACCCCTGAAACGCCTTGTCCGGCGGCACAACGCCGCCGTAGACACCGGCCAACAAGGCCATGACGGCGATAATGTCGTAGCGAACCTTACCCCACAGGAAGCACGCCATCGCAATCGCGATAATCCCGAAAACAGTGAGTTGTTCCAACGTCATAAAAGCCAAACCGCATCAGGTGCGCCGCCCGCACTCAAGGAAGGCTAGCAGTCATGTGGGGTCATTGCCAGTAGCGTAGGGGCAGCCTGACGACAGATGAATGGCTGCCAATCGGATAGCTCAATCAGCGCCGATTCAATCCGCTCATGGTTCTGGTGGGCTGTTGTCAGGTGCGCAGACTTTACAGGTTTCGTCACATTCCGCGCACCTGAACTCTCCGAGAAAATTCCGCAGCAGCAGCTCCACGCTGGGGTTTTCAGCCTGCCGGGCCAGGCTGATCAGCTTGTCGACAGGCGGCTCTGCCTGATCATCGAGGTCGTCAAGCGCCTTCACCAGACAATCGGCGCGCTTCGCCTCGCCTTCTTCCCAGTCGCGCAAGGCCCGGTCAGGCTCCTGGGTATGAGCTGGCCCACCTTCACTGTTCTCGAAATACAGCGCCATGAAGTCACCGAACAGGATGTAGTCTATGCTTGTGCCGCATGCGGCGCACGTGAAGGAGCCGTCCTCACCACTGTCCAGCAGGCGTGCAAGCTCCGCGAGCCCTTCGGTCGCCGCGATGCCACTCAGCAGATACCTCGGAATGTACTCGTCATCACGATGTTCGTGAAACGTGCGTTCGCACAATGCTCCGATGTCCGGCAGCACCGCCATGAAGCTGTCTCGTATGTCTTCGAATTTGCGAAGCTCGGCGTCGCTGGGCAGTTCCAGATCCATAACTTCACAGTGCCCTGCGGGCTTGTGGCGCCCCTCCCCCTGTCCGGTCTCTGACCGGTAAGGATCGCGCGTTTTCTCCCAGCTTTCCAGCGTGAGGGCGAGACCGTTCAGACTGCCGTTCGCCGGGGCGTCGCCAACCGATCTTCTGAACGCACACAGGGCCAGGTGACTGAGAAATACTGCGATATCCATGCGCTGCACGACATTGCAGTCGGGCTGGGCCAGCTTCAGCAGGTAAGGCGCTGCGGCATATGTTGCCCCATAGCAGGTTTCCTGATGGATCAGTTCACCGTGCATCAAGTCCCGCGCGGCCACCTCGTCCCAGTGCTCGGCAAGCGCCACCAGTCCGAGCGGAATGTCCTTACCGAAACCGTAGGCGGTGTTGAGTTTGCACCACAGGGGGTCAGACAGTTGAAGCATCAGGCAGAAATCTCTTCACCGCAGGCGAACCGAAAGCGTTTTACCGCACCCGCCATGCCATATTCGAGCGCTTCGGCTGTAAGGCCATGTCCGATTGACACTTCGTCAATCCACGGCGCGCGCTCCAGTAGTGGTGGAAGATTGGCAACGGTCAGGTCATGACCGGCATTGACCCCAAGCCCAGCAGCGCGCGCAGCTTCGGCGGCAGCCTGCAGCTTGTCGAGTTCATCGTTCGCAGCGGCCTCATCGTCATAAGTGGCGCCATAGGGACCGGTGTACAGCTCGACCCGGTCGGCCCCGGTATCGGCCGCGATGGCGATTGTGTCCGCATCTGCATCGGCAAACAGGGACACCCGCATCCCCTCACCCTTCAGCCGGGCCACCAGCGGTTTGAGGAAGTTATGCTGCGACCTGAAATCCCAGCCATGGTCCGACGTGGCCTGCGCCGGATCATCGGGAACCAGCGTCACCTGATCGGGGCGCACTTCAAGCGCTATTTCCATAAGCCTTTCATCGGGATAGCCCTCGATGTTGAACTCCGCGTCAGGGTATTCCGCCACCAGATCGGCCAGAGGTTGAACATCAGAGCGCCTGACATGGCGCTCATCCGGCCTTGGATGCACGGTAATCCCCCAGGCGCCGGCTTGCAGCGCGATCCGCGACAGGCCCACGACCGATGGCCATGGCAGATCGCGCCGGTTGCGCAACTGGGCAATGGCGTTGACGTTGACAGACAGCTTGGTGGTCATTGTACTCATCCATACTCAAGAATTCAGCGCAGCATCGGCCACAAGCTGACAACAAGCAAGATTGCCATCGAGATATTGAATACCTTCAACCTCGTGGGATGGCTCAGCCATTCGCGCAACATGGCGCCACACACTGTCCAGATCGAGGCAGATGGGATATTGACAAAGAAAAACACCAGCGCCACAAGAACGGTGGACACGGTGAGATTGTCGGGATTGGTAAAGGTGGCCATGGCCGCGATCGCCATTACCCAGGCTTTCGGATTGACCCACTGGAAGGCGGCAGCTTCTATGAAATTCATCGGCCTGGCACCGGTTCTGCCGCCTTCACCGATTGACCGGGCCACGGCGATCCGCCAGGCTAGGTAGACCAGATAGGCGCCCCCGGTAAACTTCAGCGCAAGGTACAGGGTTGGCATTTGCTCAAGCAGCGCTCCGAGGCCAAAACCGACACACAGGAGCAGGGCCAGAAACCCACAGCCGATGCCCATCATGTGCGGGATGGTTCGGCGGAACCCGTAATTCACGCCGGAAGCCAGCAGCATCAAAGTGTTCGGACCGGGCGTCGCTGAGGTCGCAAAGGCAAACCCGATCAGGGATACGAGAATTCCCAATTCCACAGGGGCTGCCTCAGATTTTCAGGGCCTCAGGCCCGCGCGAGATCGCCGTCACACCGGTGCGCACGACTTCCGTCAGACCGATCGGCTGCATCAGTGAAATGAACTGTTCCACCTTGCGTGTCTTGCCGGTGATTTCGAACACAAACGAATTCTGTGTGACATCGACGACACGGGCGCGGAAGGCATCTGCCAGGCGCAGGGCTTCCATGCGGTGTTCACCTTCGCCGGCCACTTTGATCAGCGCCAGTTCGCGCTCTATCGCCTCGCCGACCACGGTAAGATCAGCGACCGAGTGCACCGGCACCATGCGCTCAAGCTGCGCCTTGATCTGGATCAGCACTTCGGCCGTGCCGGAAGTGACGATGGTAATGCGCGAGACGTGAGCCTCATGTTCGGTTTCCGAAACCGTCAGGCTTTCAATATTGTAGCCGCGTCCTGAAAACAGGCCGATCACCCGGGCGAGGACACCCGGTTCGTTGTCTACCACGATGGATAGGGTGTGCTTTTCAATCGGGTCCTTGTTGTCTTCCAGAAAGTACGCCGAAGCGGGTTGTTGTGTGCTCATGGTTTCAAAGCTCCCTTTTCAGCGACCGGGGCGGGCGTTCCAAGTGCCAGCCCGCCTTTCGCTATCAATATGCCCAATATGATGAGACCAAGCGCTGCCAACGCGTTCAGTCCCGGAATTTCCGACAGCAGCACCGCTGCCCAGACAACGCCGGCGATCGGCACAATCAGATTCAACTGACTGAAGAAACTCGCCCCAGCCCGGCCGATGATGGCAAACATCAACAGCGTGGCGATGGAGGTATGCAGGACACCCAGGGTCATGACCGCCGACCAGGCCTTCAGCCCGGCCGCAACGACCAGCGGGTTTTCCAGCACAAATGCAAATGGCGCCACGATGAGCGCCGACAGCAGGATGATGATGGTCACGGCAGACGTGCGGTCAGGCGCGTCCATGCGGCGTATCAGTACGGCGTTGAAACCGTAGCAGGTTGCCGCCGCCAGTAGGGCCAACATGCCCATGAAACTGGCCGTCAGCCCCTGCAGCGCCGCCGGGCCTACAAGCACGCACAGCCCGAACAGCCCCACCACCATGCCGACCACCTTGCGCAGGTTGAGTTTTTCATCGTCGGTGAAGGCATGCGCCAGCACCATGGTGATCAGCGGCATCACGCCCATCAGGATGGCAGCGGTGCCGGACGGTATCGACTGCTGGCCCCAGGCGATCAGGCAGAACGGCAATGCGTTGCCGACAACCGCGCTTGCCAGCATCATCGTCCACAACGACCTGCCGGCCGGAAAAGTCCGGCGGGTCACAGCCATCACCAGCAGCAGGAAGGCTGCCGCCAGCCCCAGGCGCACCGCAGTCAGCGTAATCGGCGGGACTTCGGTCACCCCGATCTTGATGAACGCGAACGACGATCCCCAGATTGCCGCCAGCAACAGCAGCAATCCGTAGTCACCGGCATTTGGTAGACGATGCGCCATAAGGAGTTTCCGTACCGGCTCGCTAAACCAGCATCTTGCCTTCCTTGTCGATGGCCGAGCCAACCTCTTCGTCAGACACGTCTTCGCCCAGCAGCATCTCATTGTGCGCCTTGCCCGACGGGATCATCGGGAAGCAGTTGGCCAGGTTCGCCACCACGCAGTCGAAGATGACTGGACCAGGTGTGTCGATCATTTTCTGGATGGCGTCATCCAGTTGATCCGGCTTGGTGCAGCGAATGCCGGTTCCTCCGTATGCTTCAGCCAGCTTGACAAAATCAGGCATCGCCTCGGTGTAGGAGTGCGACAGCCGGTTGCCGTGCAGCAATTGCTGCCACTGGCGCACCATGCCCATGTACGAGTTGTTCAAGATGAATATCTTGAACGGCAGGTCGTGCTGAATGGCGCTCGACATCTCCTGGATCACCATCTGAACCGACGCATCCCCGGCAATGTCGATGACCAGCGCATCGCGATGGGCAGCCTGCACACCCAGTGCCGCCGGCAGGCCATAGCCCATGGTGCCGAGCCCGCCCGATGTCATCCAGCGGTTCGGCTCCTCGAACCTGTAGAACTGAGCCGCCCACATCTGGTGCTGGCCGACCTCGGTCGTAATGTAGGTGTCGCGATCCTTGGTCAGCTCATAGAGCCGCTCGATGGCGTATTGCGGCATGATCACATGCTTGTTCGGCTTGTACTTCAGGCACTCGACATTGCGCCAGGTGTTGATCTCGTTCCACCAGGTTTTCAGCGCCTGCTCGTCGGGCTTGCCGTTGCGGGCCTTCCACGACCGGATCATCTGCGCCATGACCGTGCCGACATCCCCGACAACGGGAACGTCCACCTTGATGCTCTTGTTGATCGACGACGGATCGATATCGACATGGATCTTGGCCGAACCCGGCGAAAACGCATCGGTTCTGCCGGTGATACGGTCATCGAACCGGGCCCCCAGGCAGATCATCACATCGCAGTCGTGCATGGCCATGTTGGCCTCATAGGTGCCGTGCATGCCCAGCATGCCCAGCCACTGCCGGTCAGACGCCGGATAGGCACCCAGCCCCATCAGGGTCGAGGTGATCGGATAGCCGGTCATGCGCACCAGCTGGCGCAGCAGATTGGACGCATCGGGGCCGGAATTGATAACCCCCCCACCGGTGTAAAACACCGGCTTCTTGGCGTTCATCATCAGCTCGACCGCGGCCTCGACGGCGGCCGCGTCACCTTCCATGCGCGGCTTGTAGGTCTTGTGCTCGATATTGTCTGGCTTGATATAGGCGCCGGTGGCGAACTGCACGTCCTTCGGGATATCGATGACCACCGGACCGGGCCTGCCGTGCGTCGCGACATAGAACGCCTCGTGCATGATGCGCGCCAGGTCGTTGACGTCCTTGACCAGGTAATTGTGCTTGGTGCAGGGCCGCGTGATGCCAACCGTGTCACACTCCTGGAATGCGTCGCTGCCGATCAGGTGGGTCGGCACCTGGCCGGTGATGCAAACCATCGGAACCGAATCCATCAACGCATCGGTCAGCCCGGTGACCGCGTTGGTGGCACCGGGACCGGACGTCACCAGGACCACGCCGCACTTGCCTGTGGACCGTGCATAGCCTTCTGCCGCATGGGCTGCACCCTGCTCGTGACGAACCAGGATGTGTTCCACGTCTTCCTGCTGGAATATCTCGTCATAGATCGGCAGCACCACCCCGCCGGGATATCCGAACATGTGCTCCACGCCCTGGTCCTTGAGCGCCCGCAGCACGATCTCGGCACCTGTCATCATCTCGGCTTCTTGGGCGTTTGCTGTCATGGTCTCTGACTCTGCTTTAATGTTCATCGTTCCCGGTTCTCTTTTAGGCTCGCTTCAGACAATAAAAAAGGCCCCCGAGGGAGCCATTTACGCGCACCACCTTATTCAGGTCAGTTCAGACTGACCCGGCGGAGCGCGTTCGTACCACTACTAGAATGTTTTTCATGGGCGCGACCATAAGCGCAATATTTTGCCTGCGTCAACCGGCAAATGCCGGTTGAGTTAAACAATAGCCAATAATCACGCCTCAGCCGGTGTGCCTCTAGAAGACAAAATCGTCTTCCGTCAGCTGTCCGGCTGACACGCCGTTCACATAGATATAGCTGCCATTGTATGAAATCAGCGCCTTGCTCCCCATCTGGGTGATGGTCAGATCGTCAAACGTGATGGCCGGTCCCAGTTCCGGGTTCTGCTCAAAGCTGATCATGTCTATGCCATCCTGAAAATCGGTGATGGTATCCTTGCCCCAGCCGTTCAGGTGATCAAACCAGAATGTGTCAGCCTTGGCACCGCCGGTCAGGCTGTCATTGCCCTGACCACCGTTGATTTTGTCCTCACCTGCCCCGCCATTGATGATGTCATTGCCGTCGCCGCCAGATATTGAATCATCACCATCGCCGCCATTGAGCGTGTCGTCGTCACCTTCGCCGAAAATTGTGTCGTCACCTTCACCGCCTTCAACGAGATCGTTGCCGTTGCCCGCGAAGACCGTGTCGTTGCCCTCGCCGCCATAGACGGAATCATTTCCCCCATAAGAGAAAATCTCGTCATTGCCGGCCAGACCCCAGAATGTTTCGTCGGTGAGATCGCCAGTCATGTGATCACGAAACTTGGTGCCGATGTGGAGATTGAAAGCAAGTTGCGGCACGAAATCCTTGAACTCCAGGGTGTCTGAAATCAGGTACTCATCAAGCTCGTATTTGGGGCCGAGGGGCATAGGACTTATCCTTCACTGAATATCACAGGGTGGTAACCATGCCGTGAAGCCTGCCTGCAAGATGACCCGCGGTAAGTGAACATTGTCACACTCTGGAGTTGCAAGGTGGCCGGGTATGGGTCATTTGGGGCGGTACTTTCAGGCCGCCATACCCCAGGCAATCAGACTCAGAGCGGGAAGAGATCGGTTCTGTCAGACCTCAAACCTCACGCCATGCCGCTTGTTTGTGAGGCGCGCATCATGAGATTTCACCAGCACCGGTTTGCCGCTGAGGATCTCCGCGCAACGCTCAAGCACCTCTTGCTCCAGGCGCTGCATCGCCTCGCGCGTATGAAACGTCAGGTGCGGGCTGAGCAGCACATTTTCCATGGTGAAGAGTTCGCTCAGCGGATGGCCGGTCAGGCTGAGCGGTTCCTGGCTGAACACATCCAGCCCGGCCCCAGCAATGCGGTTTTCCTTCAGCGCCGACAGCAGCGCGCCTTCATCCACAATGGCCCCGCGCGATGAATTGATCAGGAATGCGCTACGCTTCATGCAGCGCAATTCCGCATCGCCGATCAGATGACGGGTTTCCGGTTTCAATACGCAATGGATCGATACGAAATCGCTTTGTGCCAGCATGTCGTGGAGGTCATCGATCTTCTCAACACCGGC
>JBCCVY010000090.1:0-11149 GCA_039194725.1 Pseudomonadota bacterium | reverse complement strand
GCTCCGCCTACCAACAAGTAGCAGTTTGTTAAGTCATTCGGACCCCCGGAGAAATCCGGGAGTCCGGTTTGCGTTGGAACCTAGTTCTGTCCCGCCAGCAGCGGCGTTACGCGCCGCAAGGTGACTCTGCGGTTTTCTGCTTCTGCTTCTTGCGTGGCAATCTTCAGATATGCTTCGCCACGCCCGACTGTGGACAGGTTGTCCTCGCCGATTTCGAAGTACTCCAGCAGGGCTTGTTTGACCGCCTCGGCACGTTCGTTGGACAGAGCCAGGTTGGCCTGGCTGCTGCCGACGGCGTCGGTGTGTCCTTCGATCAGGAACACTTCGTTCGGGTTGCCGGCCACGATCCGTTCGACAATCCCGCCTATTCGGTCCAGCTTGGGCACTTCCTCGGTTCTTAAAAAGCCTTCACCGAAACCGAACTGAATGGTGTCCACCTCGATGCCGGGCACCGAATATCTGAGCCGGGGCTGTTCGGCAAAGTCCTCGATACGGTAGCGCGGTTCGACCTTGACCAGTGGTGGCGACACCAGCCAGTCCTCCAGTTCCTCATCATAGGCTTCCGCAGCTGCGATCGTCGGGCGCGATGCGATCAGCACTCCGGCGACCAGTCCGACACCGGCACCGATGGCGATCGCCTCTCCGGTGCTCAGCTGGTCCTTGCGGCGCTTTCGCCGCTCAACCAGGCGCACGCGCAGCGCTTCACGGTCGTCGTCAAGTCGTGCCTTGATCTGATTTCTTTCGTCAGGTGAAAGGTTCTGCAGGGTCAGGGCACGCCGGTTGGCATCAATCCTGCGCCGTAAGGCTTTTCGCGTCAGGTCGCCGGCTGGACGCGTGTCTCCGAGCAGGTCTCCCACCGTCATCTTGCCGGGATTGGCCTCCGGCAGGGTGTCCTGCTTGCCGGCATCATCGGGATCAGCCGCAGCCTGCTGGTCGGAATCGCGCTTGGCAGCCACCCGCTGCCGGATTTCGGCCCTGTCATTATCGAGGTTTGCGCGCAGTTGTTTCTTGGATTGATCGGACAGGCCTTCAGTTGCCAGAAGGCCGCGGGTCTGCTTGATGCGCTGGCGCAGTTCCTTGTCGCCCAGATCCGCTGCCGGGCGATTGTCCGCAGTGATCTTCTCCGCTTCGGCATCGGCAGCTCCCGGCTCGACTGTCACACCAGTGGCAGCCGCTATGCGGGCATTCAGTTCCGCGGTGTCGGCTTCCGCCTTGGCCTTCAGCCGGGTTTTCTGTTTTGGCTTGGCCTTGTCACCATCGGCCAGTTCTCCGGCAGCCTGTATGCGCTGGCGCAACTCGGCGTCTGTCAGTTCGGCAGGTGGACGCTTGTCACGTAGGATCGACCTGACGGTGATCTCTGGTTTCGGGTCCTCTTCCGTTTGGGCCTGCTGCCGGGACGGTTCATCCGCCTGTGGCTGAGCGGCAGACTTCTTTGCAGGATCGGTTACTTTTGGCGTCGGTGCAGCCTGCTGCTGGGCCGGTTCGGTCTCCTGCGCAGGGGCGGCTTCCTGGGTTGCGGGCTGTTGTTCTTCTGCCTTCTGCTTTCTCGCCTTTTTCTTGTGCTTCTTCTCTTTCTTGGCCGGCTTTGCTTCGGTGTCTTCTTTTGCCGGTTCAGATGCGGCTTCCTGTTTCACCGGGTTGGTTTCCGGCGCTGGTGCCGCTTCCTGTTTTTCAGGCTCAGGTTCGGACGCAGGCGCTGCTTCCTGACTGGCGGGCTGTTGTTCTTCCGCCTTCTGCTTTTTCGCTTTCTTCTTCTTGGCCGGTTTGGCCTCTTCTTCCTTTATAGGTTCAGGCGCAGCCGCGGCATCGCTTTTTGCCGGCTCGGCATCCGCTGCCGGCGCTTCTTCCTTCACCGGTTCGGGATCCTGTTTGGCGGTTTCAGCCTCAGGTGCCGGTGCATCCTGCTTGTTGGCTTCGTTCGCCGCAGGCTGTGCCTGTTCCTGTGCTTGCTCCTGAGTTGGCTGAGTTGCTGTGGATTGCGCCCAGACCGTCGTCATGGACGACACGGTGATGGCCAGCGCCATCAGGCTGACGGAACACTTGTTCATGATGGTTTCCTCTTTTGGCGGCTTGAAAGCCGCCTGGTGCAAAATCCGGAACCCCGGTAGTCAAGCCAACGCGCATGTTCATTTCACCGCGTCGTCTTGCTGTCTCCTCGGTAATTTTGCCCTTCTCGCAAGTTCAGGTGCATGCTAACTGCGGCGGCAATATGATGTATCGAGGGCTGTTGGATGATGTATCGAGGGCTGTTGGGCACATGCGAACCACGACCAATGGCGGTTTTTGTGCCGGTTTTCCGGACCGGGTCGGCAAAGTCCAAGTGTATGCTTTTCAACGACCACTAGGTATAATCGCGTAATCCGCTATAAGCGTGTTGAATGTGATTCTCGGAGAATTCGACCTCATGACACCTTTCGCCATTGCAGGCATTCAGATGAATGTCGCAGCCCTGCACTCCAACGTCGAAGGCATGCGCCATCGCCTCGACATTGTGATGGCCCGGTTTCCCTGGACGCAGATGGTGCTGTTCAGCGAACTGGCCCAGCACGGCCCGCTACACCGTTTTGCGCAGCCGTTCGACAACAAGGACATCGAGCAGTTCCGCGAGGACGCGCGCCGTCACAAGGTCTGGCTCATTCCCGGGTCGTTCTTTGAGAAGGCCGATGACGGCAAGGTGTACAACACCTCTGTCGTCATCAACCCTGAAGGCGAGATTGTCACCTCCTACCGCAAGATGTTCCCGTTCCGGCCGTACGAGGTCGACGTCGATGCCGGCAGCGAGTTCTGCGTGTTTGATGTGCCGAATGTGGGGCGCTTCGGTCTGTCGATCTGCTATGATATCTGGTTTCCCGAAACCACGCGCCAGCTGACCAGCATGGGGGCGGAAGTGCTGCTGCATCCGGTGCTGACCGGCACAACCGACAGGGATGCCGAACTTGCCATTGCGCGCTCCACCGCCGCACAGTTCCAGTGCTATGTGATCGATGTCAACGGGCTGGGGGCAGGCGGCGTCGGGAGGTCGTGCGTGGTCGATCCGGCGGCGAACATCATGTATCAGGCGGCTGGCCAGGAAGAAATGTTCCCGATCGAGATAGACCTTGACCTGGTACGGCGGCAACGTGAAACTGGCATGCGAGGACTTGGCCAGGTGCTGAAGAGTTTCCGTGACCGGCCGGTGGACTTCCCGGTCTATGACCGCTCTTCCGGCACCGATACGTACCTCAAGACGCTAGGCCCGCTGGAAATGCCAACCCAGGGCTCGACCGCCGGACTGCCGCAGGCTTCTCAGCCAAGTGAGGAGATTGCCAATAAGAATACGGATGCACCGGTACCGGACAGTATTGCCGATATCAGGTCCAAACTAGCGAGTGTCTGAAGGTAATTTAACCGTCTTGATCGCCAATAATGGCGCAATACCACGATTGCTGATTTACTCGCCCAGATAGTCGGGGAGTTCAGTGTCAATGCAATCCATGAGTGACTATTACAGCGCGATCCAGTTGCGGTCTGACCGCTGGAGTGCATTGCAGGAAATAACCAAGAAACTGGCGGCCAATCCGCAAGGCAAGTCCGTTGCCAAACTGCATGGCAAGGCGGAAGAACTGCTTGAAGCACTGGGACCTTTGGAGTCCTACTGGGCATTTCCCGGCACAGCTGCCTTTGACCATCTGCGGCGTCAGTGTGATCACAAGAACTACGACGACCTGGCGTTCTCGGTCCGGCGAATTCTGCGGGCGCTGACGTCGGGCGCCTACCGCAGGCGGCACATCCCGCTCGACCGCGACGATTCCGACAGCGAAGAGCTTGAAGACGAGGCGATGCTGTCGCCGGAAGCCCGGGCGCTGACAAAGCCGTATTTCGAAGTGCTGTTTGTCGACAATGTCAGCGAACAGCAGGACCGCTGGCTGCGGTCCTCAATCCAGCGCATGCACCGCACCGAAGATGCATTCACCTACCAGCCTGTCATCGTGCCGAGCCTGGAAGACGCCCTGATCGCAATTCTGTTCAATCACAACATACAGGCGGTGGTCGTGCGTCCCGGCGTGACCCTGAAATCGAAGAACGAACTGTCTATCCTGCAACAGTATCTGTCGCGCATCGGCGATGATGAGGATGTCGACGGCCTGCGACCGGAAAACTATGGTCCGGAACTGTGCCGGCTGATTGCCAAGGTCAGACCGGAGCTTGACGCCTATCTGGTTACCGACCGCTCGGTGGAGTCCATCGCCGGTCTGGACCTCGGGCTGTGCCGCCGGGTGTTCTACAATCAGGAGGATTTTCTGGAACTGCACCTCAATATATTGCGCGGCGTGCAGGCCAGGTTCAAGACGCCGTTCTTCACCGCACTGGTGGATTATTCGCGCCAGCCCACCGGCGTGTTCCACGCCATGCCGATCAGCCGCGGCAAGTCGATTTCGCGCTCGCACTGGATACAGGACATGGGAGCCTTTTACGGACCCAACATTTTTCTTGCTGAGACGTCAGCGACGTCCGGCGGCCTGGACAGCCTGCTGGAACCGCACGGGCCGATCAAGGAAGCCCAGGAGCTGGCGGCGCGGGCATTCGGGGCCAAGCACACCTTCTTCGCCACCAACGGCACCTCCACCTGCAACAAGATTGTAGTGCAAGGACTGGTCAGGCCCGGTGATATCGTGCTGGTGGATCGTGACTGCCACAAATCGCATCATTACGGCATGGTTCTGGCGGGTGCCCAGGTCGTCTACCTCGACAGTTACCCACTCAACGAATACTCCATGTACGGCGCGGTGCCGCTGCGCGAGATCAAGCACCAGCTGCTCAGGTTGAAGGCGGCCGGCAAGCTCAGCCGTGTCCGCATGCTGCTGCTCACCAACTGCACCTTTGATGGCGTGGTCTACAATGTCGAGCGGGTGATGGAAGAGTGCCTGGCGATCAAGCCCGATCTTGTGTTCTTGTGGGATGAAGCCTGGTTCGGCTTTGCCCGCTTCGGCCCGACCTATCGCCAGCGTACGGCCATGAATGCAGCCGGGGTGCTGCGCGAACGGTTCAGGACCGATGAGCATGCAGCCGCCTTCGACGCACAGCAGGCCGAGCTTGCAGACGCCGATGAAGAGGCGCTGCTCGCCACAAGGCTGATACCGCCGCCGGCGGCGCGCGTCAGGGTGTACTCCACCCAGTCGACCCACAAGACGCTGACATCCTTGCGGCAGGGATCGATGATCCATGTGCACGATCAGGACTTCAAGGGAGAGGTCGAGCAGGCGTTCCATGAAGCCTACATGACCCACACGTCCACTTCGCCCAATTACCAGATCATCGCCAGCCTCGATGTGGGCCGGCGGCAAGTGGAGTTGGAAGGGTTCGAATTCGTGCAGCGTCAGGTCGAGGCGGCCATGTCGATGCGCCGCGCCATCGCCACCCATCCGCAGCTGAAGAAGTACTTCAAGCTGCTCACGTCCGGCGATATGATCCCGGAACAGCACCGCGAAAGCGGTATCAAGTCCTACTATGATCCCGACCAGGGCTGGAACGACATCTGGGAGTGCTGGGCCAAGGACGAGTTTGTGCTGGATGCATCCAGGGTGACGATTGCCGTCGGCGGAACCGGTTGGGACGGCGATACGTTCAAGACCAAGATCCTGATGGACAAGTACGGCATCCAGATCAACAAGACGTCGCGCAACACGGTGCTGTTCATGACCAATATCGGCACCACCAGGTCATCGGTGGCGTACCTGATCGAGGTGCTGGTGCAGATTGCCCAGGAACTCGACGAGTTGCTTGACGATGCTTCGAAAATGGAGCGGCTCAGTTTTGAGAGGCGGGTCAAGAACCTGATGGAAGACCTGCCGCCCCTGCCTGATTTCAGCCGGTTCCACGACGCGTTTCGCGCCGATCAGGTCACGCCGGAAGGAGACATGCGTTCCGCGTTCTTCCTGAGCTATGACGAGAACAACTGCGACTATCTGGACCTCAACGATGATGGCCTGGCCAGCGCCGACAAGGACATTGTGTCGGCCTCGTTTATCATCCCGTATCCGCCGGGTTTCCCGATCCTGGTGCCGGGTCAGGTGATTTCGCAGGAGATACTGGCCTTCATGCGTGCGCTCGATGTCAATGAAATCCATGGCTACCGGCCCGATCTGGGCTTGCGGGTGTTTACCGACGAAGCCCTGGTGCGCCATGCTGCAAAGCATCTGCCGGAAGCGGCCGAGTAGGGGGCTGACCCGAAAGGCCATCGAACAAAAAGAATGCACTCAGAGGGAAACAGAAATGCCCAAAAAAGTTCTCAAGAACATCTCGGAGATCCGGCGCTATTTTCATCGTAACGAGGAACCGATCTACTTTGTCTCCGCAACGAATTTCAACCTGCTCGGGCTTGACGAGTGGGCCAAGAACTTCAAGTACATCTGCTATATCGACTGCTATGACGGGCGCCATCCCAACGTATTCTGCCCATCCGAACAGCCCCATGCCGAGTTTCAGTCCATCGAGGACATCAACAACTACCTGCTGCAGCACAAGGAGGTCGTAGACCTGATTAAGCGGCGCGGCGGCAAACCGAAATTCGTGTTCCTGATGTTTGATGAAGAGACCGAGCGTCTTGCCAAGGAGCTTGGCGGCGAGGTCTGGTTCCCGAAGGCCAAGCTGCGCACCCGGTGTGACAACAAGATCGAGACGGTGCGGATAGGCAACAAGGCCGGTGTGCCGTCCGTGCCCAACACACTGTCTGAAATCAAGGACTACGATCACCTGAAAAAGGTCTGTGAGAAGGCCAAGCTGGGCAATGACCTGGTGCTGCAATCCGCTTTCGGTGACAGCGGCCACACGACCTTCTTTATCAAGTCTGAAGCTGATTTCCGCCGTCACGAGCATGAGATTGTCGGTGAGGGCGAGATCAAGGTGATGAAGCGCATTGACTGCCGCGGCTCGGCAATCGAAGCATGCGCCACTTCGCAGGGCACTATCGTCGGGCCATTGATGACGGAACTGGTCGGGTTTGGCGACCTGACGCCTTACCGGGGCGGCTGGTGCGGCAATGAAATATTTGCCACGGCATTTCCGCCGAAAACACGCTCAAAGGCTCGCGAGCTGACCTTCAAATTCGGCGAGCAATTGCGCAAGGAAGGTTATCGCGGATACTTCGAACTGGATTTCCTGGTCGACAAGAAGACCGGCGACATCTGGCTCGGCGAACTGAACCCGCGGGTCACCGGCGCATCTTCAATGACCAATCATGCGGCCTTTGCCCATGCCGATGCACCGCTGTTCCTGTTCCACTTGCTGGAATTCTCCAAGAAGGGCTTCAAGCTCGATACGGATGAACTGAACAAGCGCTGGGCCGATCCGGACATGATCGACAGCTGGTCGCAGATGGTGATCAAGCATACCGAGGACAGCGTTGACATTCTGACGGAGGCGCCCCAGACCGGCATCTACAAGATGCTGGACGACGGGACGGTCGTATTCGATCGTTTTGATTATCATCGGCGCGCCGTTGAAAGTGAAAACGAAGCCTTCTTCCTGCGCATCCTCAAGCCGGGTGACTACCGCTATGAGGGCGCCGATTTGGGCATCCTGGTCACACGCGGCCGCTCCATGACACCGGGGTTCAAGCTCAATGACCGGGCCCAGAAGTGGATCCACGGCATCAAGAACAGCTTTGCCGCCAGGCCGATGGATGTGGCTGGTGCCGTGGCTGAGCCCGCCTTTAAGATCATGTAGGCTGGCGCAACCTTGCAGACCCTTTGGCGCGCCATAAGTGAAGCACAGCCTGGTCCCAGATGGGCCGGGCTGTTTAACGAATACTGGCCTGCCTATCAGCGCTGGTGGCTGCGCGAAGGCGAGGGCGAACGGGCCACCTACCTGGAAAGCCGCAATGCGCTCAAGCAGCACATGCCGGAACTCGTTCCGCTATATGACGATCTGTGCGGACTGGCCGGCGGCGGTGACCTGGCAGCCAGGTTCCTGAGTTTCTACTGTCCGCCGCCTTACCTGTCCGGCTGCTCACAGGCGATCTGGCCGGGCGCAGAGCCGGTGATGGTTCGCAACTATGACTATGACCCGTCTGCGTTCGACAGCCTAATCCTGCGTACCGGGTGGCTGGGCCGCAAGGTGATGGGAACCAGCGACGGGTTATGGGGACTGGTGGACGGCGTCAATGACGCCGGGCTGGCCCTGTCGCTGACTTTCGGCGGGCGCCGTCAGGTCGGCGACGGCTTCGGCGTGCCGCTGATACTGCGTTACGTGCTGCAGACCTGCGAAACCGCAGACGAAGCGGCAAGTGTGCTGGCCAGGGTTCCGACCCATATGAGCTACAATGTCACGGCTGTGGACGCGAAGCGGCGCTACGCCACCGTGCAGATGGCACCGGACCGGCCGGCGCTGGTCACCAATGCCGCGGTTGCGACCAATCACCAGTCGACCGTGGAATGGGACAGCCATGCCAGGTTCACATCGACGGTCGAACGCGAACGCTTTCTTTTGCAGCGCCTGACACTGCACGTCGACACCGAAGACCGTTTCATAGCCGCGTTTCTGAAGCCGCCGCTTTACTCCACGGCCTATGCGGTCGGTTTTGGCACGCTGTACACCGCGGTCTACCGCCCGAGGCGGTTGGGGATGGAGATACGCTGGCCAGGATCATTGTGGCAATTCTCCCTGGATGACTTCAAGCCCGCTGCCCGGCACATATTCACCCCCGATGCCGCCAGGAGCGGATGAAGATGCCATAGTCGAGAATTGGCCGGGTTTTTGGGGGCTCAATGCAATGTCGCCCCTTTCATGCTTGCGCGGCTTGCTGTAAGTCTGTCTTAGTCATGTTGCCTTGATTTTTCGCGGGTATGAATTGCCCTCATCGAAGGTTGGTTATGGTGCAGCGAACCCTTGCAATTGGTCTTGACGGTTTTGAACTTGCGCTGGCAGAGCAACTGATGTCCGAGGGCCAAATGCCCAACTTCGTGGCATTGCGGGAGAGGGCCGCGCAATACGACCTTGAGAACGGTCCGTCGATGTACACGGGCCTGAGTTGGGAACATTTCAGCACCGGCATGACCCCAGAGGGTCTGGGACGTTTCTCGGCCGTGGATCTTGACACCAACAACTACAGGGTGCGCCAGCGAGCGACGAACGCACAACCAGTGTTGCGCGAACTGGCCGGCACGAAGACAGTTGTGTTGGATGTGCCGTATTGTGACCTGCGGTTGGCCAGTGACATCAAAGGCCTTACAAACTGGGGTGCCCATGACCCTGGCGTCGCCAAGTTCTCAAACCCCAGTGGATTGTACGACGAAATCACGGAACGATTTGGTCCTTACCCCGCAACTGACTACATCTACGGATTTGTCTGGCCTGATGAAGCTGAAACGGCCAAAGCTTGCGCGCTGCTAGCCGAAGCTGTTGCCTGTCGCCGCGAAAGCGCAAGTTGGATACTTAATGAACGAATTCCGGACTGGGAACTGGCCATCGTGACAGTCAGCGAGGCTCACTCAGGTATTGAAATGGCCTGGCATGGGATCGCTCCAGATCACCCGCTCAGTGACCATCCCAGTGCTGTGGCCGGCAGGCAGGGGTTGCATGCCATTTACCGGGAAATTGACAAGCTTGTCGGTGAGCTCATGGCGTTGTTTCCCGATGCCAGCATTGTCCTGTTCTCGATGCATGGGATGGGAACGAATGACGCTGACGTTGCTGCCATGTCACTGTTTCCAGAGCTGCTTTACCGGCATCGGTTCGGCAAACCCTACATGCGCGATGATGTTTGGCAAGTGGGTAATGACTGGCAGGCCGTGGTTGACCGTGAATTCAGCTGGCACTTTGCGCTGGAGACTGCGGTGCCGCCGCTTTGGGAGTTCGAGGTTCCGGATGGCTTAGAATTGCCGGACTTCAACTATGATCGTGACCGCGATTACCAGGAAATCGAATGGATGCCGTGTTCGCGTTACCAGCCTTTCTGGCCGGTCATGGAAGTTTTCGCCGTTCCTGGATTTTACAATGCGCGCGTGCGCGTCAATCTGGCCGGTCGGGAAGCGCACGGTATTGTCAGCAGCGCTGACTATCACGCCAAACTTCGGGACGTGCATCTACTCTTGACCGATTGTCGCAATTTGGCGACAGGCGAACCGGTTGTCGGTGATGTCTCATATTATCAGGGTGACCCACTGAAGCTCGATGCTTCGGGAGCGGATATGGAGATCACCTGGGTTGGTAACCCGACCGGCCTGGTTCATCCTAAACTGGGCCGGATCGGACCGGTGCCTTGGCGACGGCCAGGGGGGCACAAGATTGAAGGTGGATTTGCGTGGTTGGCGGGAAAGCAGTGGCGGGCAGGCAAAAAGGGCAGCACGAGCGTCAATGACATCATGCCAACTCTCGCCGTGATGATGAACGAACCAGATGCGACCGCCTCGATGTCAGGTGAGCCGATCCAGAACAATTTGTGAAACTGATCTGAACTGGTTGCGCGATTTTTTCTGCGGTGACACCAGCAGATGACGATCTTGCCTACAACGCCTGTATAGAGAAAGTCAGGCAGGCATGGCGAGTGGCGTGTTTTGATAAGGCTTGTGCTTTACCTTGTCTTTGATGCCGCCTATACAGGCGGTCCACGCAGCCCTGTGTGAATTCGCGTGGTCGAGTCACCCTTATTGCAGATAAAAACCGATGTTCGATATTCGCTGGATTCGTGAAAATGCCGACGCATTTGATGCTGGCCTGGCCTTGCGGGGCACCGAACCGCACGCCGCCCGCCTGATAGAGCTTGACGAAGCGCGCCGCGCTCACCTGCAGAAGCTGCAGGATGCCCAGTCACGGCGTAACTCGGCGTCGAAGGAGATCGGCCAGGCAATGGGGGCGGGCGACACGGAAAAAGCCGAAGCCCTGAAGGCGGAAGTCGGTGACCTGAAAACCGTCATACAATCAGGCGAAGACGAAGAACGTCGCATCGACGAGGAACTGAACGACATCCTGAGCAGCCTGCCGAACCTGCCATTGGCCGAAGTGCCGTCTGGAAACGACGAGGCAGACAATGTCGAGGTGCGCCGGGTTGGTGACGTAAAGCCGCTTGGCTTTGAGGCGAAGCAGCATTTTGAGATCGGTGAAGCGCTCGGCCTGATGGACTTTGAAACGGCCGCCAAGATGTCGGGCGCCCGGTTCACGGTGTTGAGAGGAG
>JBCCVY010000089.1:0-11186 GCA_039194725.1 Pseudomonadota bacterium | reverse complement strand
GTGCCGAGCCAGATCATCCAGACCAGCGGATGGAAGTAAAACCGGACCGTGCGCGCATTGTCCGGTGCCCGGTCACCCAGCACAACGTACAGGTCGCCGTCCAGGAACGGTTCGATACCGACTTCCGTGGTTGGCTGGTTGGACGGCTTGAACACGCGTTTTTCCGACCAGATTTCGGATATTTCGACACCGCCGGATGAAATCGAGAAACGTCCCCGGTCAGCCGTGTAGTTGGGGCCGGTGATCGGGCTTTCGCCCAGGAAAGTCACATTCCTGCTGCCGACCTGCATGACCTCGCCCGGTTTCATCACGGTCACGATTTCCTGTTTCCATGCGGTGATGCCGACAACGCCGATGACCATGACGCCTACGCCGGCATGGGCGATCATCATGCCCCAGGCAGCGCCCGGCAGTCCCTTGAGGCGGGCCCAGGCCACGTTCAGCGGCACCGACATGAACTTGGTGCGGGCCAGCATTTCCTGAACGCTTGCGGCAATCAGCCAACCACCCAGGGCGGCCCCGAACGGCGCCAACCATGGCCCGCGCCACTGCCATGCCGCGGCGGCTACGCCGGCCACCAGGGCAACGACGGCCGCTGCCCAAAGCCGCTGGGTCGCGGCCCACATGTCGGCGCGCTTCCACGACATCAACGGGCCGATCGGCACCAGCAGCAGGAGCGGCAGGATCAGCGGGCCGAATGTCAGGTTGAAATACGGCGGGCCGACGGAGATCTTGTCACCGGTGATGGATTCCAGCACCAGCGGATACAGCGTGCCGATAAACACTGCCGCGCACGCCGCCGTTAGCAGCAGGTTGTTCACAACCAGTGCGCCCTCGCGACTGATCGGCGCAAACAAGCCGCCGGTCTTGATGGTCGGGGCACGCCAGGCATAAAGCGCCAGCGCGCCGCCGATGAAGACGCACAGGATGCCGAGAACATAGACACCGCGGGCCGGATCAACGGCGAACGCATGGACCGACGTCAACACTCCGGAGCGCACCAGGAAGGTGCCGACCAGCGACAGGGAAAACGCCAGAATTGCCAGCAGGATGGTCCACACTTTCAGGGCGTTGCGCTTCTCCACCACGATGGCCGAATGCAACAGCGCCGTCGCGATCAGCCACGGCATGAACGAAGCGTTTTCGACTGGATCCCAGAACCACCATCCGCCCCAGCCGAGCTCGTAATAGGCCCACCAGGAACCGAGCATGATGCCGGCGGTCAGGAACATCCACGCTGCCAGCGTCCACGGCCTGACCCAGCGCGCCCAGGCGGCATCCACCTTGCCTTCTATGAGCGCTGCGACCGCGAACGAAAACGCGATCGAAAGCCCGACATAGCCGCAGTACAAAAGCGGCGGATGGATGGCGAGCGCGGGGTCTTGCAGTATCGGGTTCAGCCCCTGACCTTCAATCGGTGCCGGATCAAGCCGGTTAAACGGATTGGAGGTGAGCAGGATGAACGACAGGAAGGCCACCGAAATGGAGCCCTGAACGGCAATTACCCGGGCTTTCAGGCTGGGCGGCAGATTACTGCCGAACATGGCCACTGCCGAACCGAACAGCGCCAGCACCATGACCCACAACAGCAGGGACCCTTCATGGTTGCCCCACACACCGGAGATCTTGTAGATCAGCGGTTTGTCGGAATGCGAGTTCTGGAACACGTTCTCGACCGAGAAGTCCGACACGATATAAGACATGGTCAGGCAGGCAAACGACAGTGCGATCAAACCGAACTGCAGCAAGGCTGCCGGTGGTGCCACCGCCATCAAACGACCATCGCCGCGCCAGGCACCGTACATCGGCACTGAAAACTGGTAAATCGCCGTCACAAACGCAAGAATGAGCGCAAACTGGCCGATTTCAGGGATCATTGGGCACCTTTTTCTGCTGCATCGCCACCATGTTGCCAGACGCCTTTTTCCTTCAACGCGTCCGCCACTTCACGCGGCATGTAGTTTTCATCGTGCTTGGCCAGCACCGTATCTGCCTTGAAGCTGCCGCCTGCATCCAGCACGCCTTCTGCAATGACGCCCTGACCTTCGCGAAACAGGTCGGGCAGGATACCGACATAGGTCACCGGTAGGGTGCCGGCGGTGTCGGTCACCTTGAACGAAACGGTCTTGCCCTGGCCACGGACAATCGAGCCGTCTTCCACCAGGCCGCCGAGCCGGAACCGGGTTCCTGGTTGCACGCCCTTCTCGACGACATCGGTCGGCGTGTAGAAAAACGTGATCGTGTCCGACAAGGCATACAGAACCAGGCCGGCCGCGAGGCCAAGCGCGCCGAGACCGGCTCCGATCAATGCACCGCGCTGCTGTTTTCGTGTCATCGCCATTTCACTTGGTTCCTGTCATCACAGCCCGAGCGCTTTTCGGGTTTCCTCCAGCCGGGCCACGGCCTGCTGATTACCTTTCAGCGCTTCAGCCGCCCGGTTGAGCGCATCTGCCGCCTTGTCCTTTTCACCCAACACCATGCGGGCGCGGATGAGCCGCAACCAGGCGTCGATATCTGCACCGTCCTCGGTCAGGCGCTCATCCAGGCCTTCCACCATGGACCGGATCATCGCGGTGCGGTCAGACGCGCTCATCTGCTGGCCCTGCTGTATCTGCTCTTCGGTCAAAGCCGGCCCCTTGGGCATCTGGCCTCCGGCCACGACCGGCGCCTTGGGCACGTCGCCGCCGGCAGACGAAATCTGCTGTTCAACAGCGGCGCGCCACGGCGCGTCCGGGGCGCTTTCGGCCAACATCGCAGTCCAGCCGGCAATCGCCTCAGCCGTCTTGCCATCCTGGCGCTGGGCAAGCGCCAGGTAAAACCGAGCCTTCATGTGCTTGGGAGCCGCTTTGCGCGCGGCTTCAAAGGCTTGCTGGGCTTGATTGGAAACCAGGCCGTTGTTGGCGAGCACAAGGCTTTCACCCATATCGGTCATTAGGTCCGCATCGGGACCGGACAGCGCCAGCGCCTTGCGGTAGGCGTTGGCTGCGTCCTGATATCTGCCAGCGCGCTTGTAGACCGGTGCCAGTACGGCCCAGCCGCGCGCATCATTGGGCTGCTGCTCCAGATGCGCTTCCACCTGGCGCACCATTGCCGCCATGTCCTGGTTGCCGACCGCACCATCAATGCGGGCCTGCAGCGGCTGGGCCGGGAGATCCGGGCGGCCGATCTGCAGATATCCGCCGAGCGCAATCAGCGGAACGGCCACCACAGTGGCAATCGACAACCAGGCCGGCACCGGGCGGGCTGCCCTTTCTTCAGACGCAAGCTCCGCCTGGGCAGCCAGAATGCGCCGCGATACTTCATTGCGCGCCGCATCGGCTTCAGTGTCCGGGATCAGACCGGCTTTCTGGTCCCGCTCCAGTTCGCTCAACTGGTCCCGATACACGGCAAGATCGAACGATGCCCGTTCGACATCCGCTTGCTTTGCACGTGGCCGCAACGGCGACAGCAGCGCCAGCAAAACCAGGACCGTCAATACGGCAAATGAAATCCACAACAACATAATACCACTTAGCAATTACCCTGAGCACGGCACAATTCACGATGCGGCGAGTTTAGCGCCAGCACCACAGCGATGTCGTGCACCAGTGTCGCACTTCCCGGTCTGAATGTCGCAATCATTTGGTGATAATTAAGGCAGTTTGCTAGATTGCGCGAAGTTAATCCGGCTCACCCTATGTTGAGAGCCGCTTCGGAAGACCGTCCATGAAACGTTACTCGATATTCTCGCTGGCCAGAAACGCCCTGAACTATCACAAGGACTGGGAACGCGTATGGCGCAGCCCGGACCCGAAAGAAGAGTATGACGTGGTGATCGTGGGGGCCGGCGGACATGGCCTCGCGACGGCCTACTATCTTGCCAAGAACCACGGCATCACCAACATGGCGGTCATTGAAAAGGGCTGGCTCGGCGGCGGCAACACCGGGCGCAACACAACCATCATCCGATCCAACTATCTGCTGTATCCGTCTATCGCCATCTACGAACTGGCCCGTTCGCTGTATGAGACCCTGTCCCAAGAACTCAACTACAACATGATGTTCTCGCCGCGCGGCGTGCTCATGCTGTGCCAGACCGAACACGAGCTCAGGGCGTTCAAACGCACCGCCCATGCCAATCGCCTGGCGGGCCTCGACTGCCGCATGGTGGACACGGAAGAGGTCAAGCGCATCGTGCCGATCATCAATGACAGCCCGGATGCGCGCTACCCGATCCTGGGCGCCTACTACCAACCGCGCGGCGGCACCGGGCGCCATGACGCACTTGCATGGGGATATGCGCGCGCGATCGATGACATGGGTGTCGACGTCATACAGAACTGTGAAGTGACCGGCATGCTGCGCTCGGGCGGCAGGATCACCGGCGTTGCCACCAAACGCGGCACCATCAGGGCCAAGAAAGTGGCTGTTGTCACGTCCGGCCACACTTCCAACATCATGGAGATGGCCGGCGTGCGCATGCCGGTGGAAAGCGTCTGCCTGCAGGCGCTGGTGTCCGAACCGATCAAGCCGGTGATCGACTGTGTCGTGATGGCCAACACCGTGCACGGCTATATGAGCCAGTCCGACAAGGGTGAACTGGTCATCGGCGGCGGGGCCGATCCTTACAACAACTATTCGCAGCGCGGCTCGTTTCCAGCCATCGAACACACCGTGTCGGCGCTGGTGGAGACATTTCCGATCATCTCGCGGCTGCGCATGCTGCGCCAGTGGGGCGGTATCGTGGACATGACCGGGGACCGTTCGCCGATCATCTCGATGACCGATGTCGGCGGACTTTATGTTAATTGCGGCTGGGGAACAGGCGGATGGAAGTCGATCCCGGGCTCCGGCTTCGTGTTTGCCGACACCATCGCCAATGACCGGCCGCATCCGATTGCCGCGCCTTTTGGTCTCAACCGCTTCACCGAGGGCCGCTTCATCGACGAAAGCGTTGCCGCTGCGGTAGCGCACTAGGAGTACTGTTATGCTGATTATCCAGTGCCCTGTGTGCGGGGCGGAGGGCGATGAGACGGACTTCCACTGCGGCGGGCAGGCCCACATCGCGCGCCCGGCAACGTCTGACCCGCACAACATCTCAGACGGCGACCAGCGCGACTACCTGTTCATGCGGTTCAACCCGAAGGGCCTGCACTTCGAGCGCTGGCGCTGTGACCGCGGCTGCGGCAAGTGGTTTCATGCCGCGCGCGATACGGTTTCGCAGGAGTTCAAGGCCTATTACGGCATTACCGAACTGCCACCTGCCGAGGTGATGAAACAGGCGACCGGCCAGTGGGCGGACTTCTTCAAGAAGGCCACAGCAGGCAAGCCCACCACCAGCAAGGCCGCAAAGAAAACTCCTGCGCGCAAAACCGCCGCAGCAAAGGCGAAAAAGTCATGACCGGCAAACCCTACAGACTGCCCGAAACCGCTGCCGCAGGCTCGCGCATTGACCGGTCCAGGCAAATCTCGTTCAGTTTTGACGGCAGCCGGCTGAGCGGCTTTGCCGGCGACACGGTGGCCTCCGCGGTTCTGGCCAGCGGCCGCAAGGTGATGGGCCGCAGCTTCAAGTACCATCGCCCGCGCGGCCTGATCGGGCTCGGCTCTGAAGAGATGAATGCGCTCATCGGTGTCGGCGAAGGCGGCCGCAAGGAACCGAATCTGAGAGCCACCCAGGTCGAGCTCTATGACGGCCTGACGGCAACCAGCCAGAACCGCTGGCCGAGCCTGGATTTCGACATCGGCATCATCAACAACAAGTTCTCGCGGTTTCTGCCGGGCGGATTTTACTACAAGACCTTCATGTGGCCACGCAGCTTCTGGGAAAAAGTGTATGAACCGTTCATTCGCAACGCTGCCGGCCTGGGCGATGCGGCGCGCGAACACGATCCGGACACCTACGAGCAGATGCACGTCCATGTGGATGTGCTGGTCGTTGGCGGCGGCGTGTCGGGCATCGCGGCGGCCCATGCAGCGGCAGCGTCCGGCAAACGGGTCATGCTGGCAGACGAAAACCCAGTGCTTGGTGGCATGGCAGATATCTTCACCGGAGACATTGACGGCATCAGCCAGATGGACTGGGTTATGGCCCGCCAGGCCGAGTTCGAAAAGTCCAGCGATTGCCATGTGCTGACGCGCACGACCGTGGTCGGGCATTACCACCACAATTACGTGCTGGCGGCAGAGCGCGTCTGCGACCACGACCCGGACCTGCTGGCCAAGGGCGCCCCGCGCCACCGGTTGTGGAAGATCCGCGCCGGCCAGATCATCGTGGCCTCCGGCGCGCTGGAGCGCCCGATTGCGTTTGCCAACAATGACCGTCCGGGCATCATGATGGCCTCGGCGGCGCGCGGCATGGTGCAGCGCTACGCAACATCGCCGGGCATGAACGGCGTTATCTTCACCAACAATGATGACGGCTACCTGACGGCACTGAAACTGCATGACGCAGGCATTGCGGTGAGCCGCATCGTCGACGTGCGCGATGAAGTCACGTCCGCGCTCGGGCAGGCTGCACGCGATGCGGGCCTGAATGTCCAGACCGGCGGCGCCATTGCCGGGGTGGAGACCAGTTCCGGCGGCAAGCAGATCAACGCGGTCAAGATTGCCCCCTATTCCGCCGGCCGTGGCCGGGTGGTCAACGAGGAGCGGGTCGAGTGCGACTTCGTCGCCGTGTCCGGCGGCTACAATCCGGTGGTCCACCTGTGGTGCCACAATGGCGGCAAGCTGAAATTCGACGACAACATTCAAAGCTTCCGGCCCGACCGGCATGATGATCCGATCATCATGGTGGGCAGCGCCAATGGCGCCTTCGACCTGAAGTCGTGCGTCGAGCAAGGCTTCGCGGGCGGCGAGGCGGCCGCAAAGGCCGTCGGCGGCAAGGCTGCTCGATCGGCCAAGAAACCGGTCGTCAAAGCCCAGGGTTCAGGCCGGATCCAGCCGATCTGGTTTGCCCCTGCCACCGGCAAATACAATGAAGGCAACAAGCACTTCATCGACTTCCAGAACGATGTGACAGCCGCCGACCTGGAGCTGGCGCAGCGTGAAGGCTATGAATCGGTCGAACACACCAAGCGCTACACGACGCTCGGCATGGCCACCGACCAGGGCAAGACATCCAACATCAACGGCCTCGGCATCATCTCCGATGCCACCGGCAAGCGGATTCCCGAAATCGGCACGACGACGTTTCGCCCCCCTTATACGCCCTACTCGTTCGGTTCCATTGCCGGAACCAAGAAGGGCGAACTGTTCCTGCCGGTGCGCCGGACCACGATTTTCGACTGGCACAGAAAGCAGGGCGCGACCTGGGAACCGGTCGGTCAGTGGCGGCGGGCCTACTGCTATCCGCAAGGTGGCGAGAACAAGCAGCACGCCATCAACCGGGAAATCCTGGCAGTACGTGAAAAGGTCGGCCTGCTCGATGCATCGACCCTCGGCAAGATCGAAATCAAGGGACCCGACGCGGCCAAACTGCTCGACCTGGTCTACACCAACATGTTCTCGACGCTCAAAGTCGGCAAGGCGCGCTACGGCCTGATGATGAACGAAATGGGCTTCCTGATGGACGATGGCGTGACGGTTCGCCTGGGCGATGACCATTTCCTCATGCACACCACGTCGGGTGGCGCCGACAACATCGTCGCCTGGCTGGAAGAATGGCTGCAGACGGAATGGACCTCGCTGAAGGTGTTCGTCACCCCGGTGACAGAACAGTGGGCGCAGTTTGCCATTGCCGGCCCTGAGGCGCGCACGGTGCTTGACAAACTTGACAGTGACATCGACCTGTCGCCTGAAGCGTTCGAGTTCATGAGTTACCGCGAAGGCACACTGGCCGGCTATCCGGTGCGCATATTCCGGATCAGCTTTTCCGGCGAACTGTCTTATGAAATCGCCACGCCGTCGGGCCATGGACGCGGTCTTTGGGACACGCTGATGCAGGCCGGCGAGAGCGAGGGCATCACCGCCTACGGCACCGAGGCATTGCACGTGCTGCGCGCCGAAAAGGGCTTCATCGTCATCGGCGACGAGACAGACGGCACGGTGACGCCGCACGATGTCGGCATGAGCTGGGCGGTATCGACGAAAAAGGACGACTTCATCGGCAAGCGGTCGCTGGACCAGGCGTTTCTGGCGTCTGAAGGCCGCAAGCAACTGGTCGGCCTGCTGACAACCGATCCGCAGGAAGTGCTGCCCGACGGCGCCTATGCGGTGGAAACCGTCAAATCCGCACCGCCGATGAAAATGATCGGCCATGTGACGTCGAGCTATTTCAGCCCTACATTGCAGCGCTCCATCGCCATGGCCCTGATCGAAGGCGGCCAGGGCAAGATGGGTGAAACGGTGTCGTTCCCGCTTGAGGGCGGCAAGACCGTCGAGGCGGTAATCTCGTCGCCAGTGTTCCTCGATCAAGAAGGAAAACGCCAGGATGTCTGAACCAGTGTACACAAGCCCGCTTGCGCACCTTGCCGACATCGGCCAGACCGGAGATCTGAGCATCTCCATGTCTGAAATTTCAGATCGCGGCATGATCGACCTGCGCGGCGAGGCAGGGTCCGTCAAGTTCCGGCAGGCCGCCAAGGCAGCCCTGGGTGTTGACCTGCCCCTGAAACCGCGCACCTCCGCGGTCAAGGGCGACGTAACGGTGTTGTGGCTGTCTGTCGACCAGTGGCTGGTCTGCTGCCCGCGCAGCCAGACGGGCGCTATGGTCTATAAGCTCCGCGAAAACCTCGGCGCGCTGCACTCGCTTGCCGTGGATGTGAGCGACGCCCGCGCCATCCTCCGTCTCGAGGGCGACAATGTCCGCGAAGTCCTGATGAAGGGATCTTCGATCGACTTCACCCTGCCGGACTACAGGGCTGGGCTGGTCCGCAGGCTGGTGTTCGCGGAAATCGCGGCACTCGCCCACATCGTGGCGGACAAGCCGTGCACCATCGACATATACGTCTTCCGCTCCTACGCCGACTACACCTGGAAGTGGATCGAGGCGACGGCGAAACCTGCCGCGACCATCGGCCTGTTCGCCAGCAGCTGAAGACCGGGGCAACCCGGCTCAGACAGACGTCTTCAGTTTCTGTTCGCGCCCGAAGCGCTCCAGACCCAGTTCGATGAGCTTGCTGATCAGGTCGGTGTAGGAGACACCGCTTGCCTCCCACAGGCGTGGATACATGCTGATCTTGGTGAAGCCCGGGATGGTGTTTATCTCGTTCACCACGATGTCGCCGTCGGCCTTCAGGAAACAGTCCACCCTGCCCAGGCCTTCACATTCGAGGGTCTGGAACGTTCTGATGGCAAGCTCGCGAATTCTGTCGCTGACGGCATCGGGTATGTCGGCCGGGATCTCCAGCCCGGCGCCATGCTCGTCAATGTACTTGGCCTCGTAGGAATAGAAGTCGTGGCTGGGTATGATCTCGCCGACCACCGAGGCCTCGGGTCTGAGATTGCCGAGCACCGCGCACTCCAGCTCCCTGCCCTCGACAAACTCTTCAATTAGGATTTTCGTGTCATAGGCGAACGCATCCTCGATCGCCTCGTCGAACGTGTCGCGACCTGAAACTTTGTGAACACCGACCGATGATCCCATATTGGCTGGCTTGACAAACAGCGGCAGGCCGATTTCAGCCGAGATCGCCTCAAAATCGAGGATGTCGCCATGCCTAAAGGTCAGGGAGCGGGCGATCGGGATGCCGGCATCGCGCAACAGCCGCTTCATGACGTCCTTGTCCATGCCGGCCGCCGATCCGAGGACGCCGGAGCCGACAAACGGCACACCTGCCAGCTTCAGCAGCCCCTGGACCGTTCCGTCTTCTCCAAGGGGCCCATGCAGGATCGGAAAAACAACATCGATCGACGACCGGGTGCCACCACCGGTGAGGTCGCTCAGTTGTCCGCCGCTTTGCGGCACCAGCGCCACGCTTTCGCGGTTTTCATTGTTGAGCTTTATCAGTTTGGGATCAGTGGCATTGATCAGAAACTGCGATTGGTCCGGCAGCAGCCATTCACCAGACTTGTCGATGCCGATCAGGGCGACGTCATATCTGGTCCGGTCGATGGCATCGGCCACGTTCTTTGCCGATTGAAGCGAGACTTCATGCTCTGCGGACTTGCCTCCGAACAGTATTCCCACCTTTAGTTTTTTGTTTGTCATTTGCTCTCTGCGCCACGGTCGATATCGCTGTCCGGAGCGGCAACTTATCAGGAACAGTGCAGCAGACACACCCCTGATTACGAGGTGGCCGGCCGCACCAGAAAGATCATTCCTGAATGCGGGTTTGAGAAGTTGAACCAGGCCAGCTGTGAATGCCGGACTGCTTAACGCGGTAGGGTAGACAGCCAGTCGAACAGCTTGTCGAAACCGCCAAACGGATACATGTGTGGGCCAACCACCTTGAGTTCCGGGCTCGTCGCATGCAGGGCGGCCAGGTCCTCGATGAACTTGTCGGGGGTCGAGACGGTCAGCAGCTTGGTGATGTTGAGCGCCTGTTTGCGGATGAAACGGGCCGAGTTGCCAACCCCGCACACGGCTGCATACTTTGCCAGCGTCTTGATGGAAGCAGGGCCTGGAATCCCAATGAATGCCGGCAGATCGATACCAGATGCACGCAGTGTCTTGGCCCAGCTGGCCACCGGGGCCGCTTCGAACAGGAATTGCGTAGAGATAAACCCTTCCAGGCCGGCCTCCTTGATATAGGCCTGTTTTTCGCTCAGGGCCTGCATCAGCATGGCTTCACCATGCTGGTTGGCAATGTCTGCATTGCCTTCCGGGTGGCCCGCCACGCCGAGCGCTGCAGCGCCATTGGCTTCGAACACGCCGGTTTCCATCAACTGCAAGGCACTGTGATAGTCGCCTATCGGCTCCGGTGCGCCGCCGCCCAGCACCAGGTAACGGGTCACATTGCCGGACGCTGCCAGCCGTTCGATGCGGCTTTTCAGATCGTCCTCATTGCGCACGAAGCGGGCCGGAACATGCGGCACCGGCTCAAGGCCCAGTTTGCGGATTTCCGCAACAGCCACGATCTGGTCTTCAAGATGTGACGGGTCAACAAGCGCCACAAAGATATGGGTTCCAGGTGCCACATGCCGGGCGATGAGCGGCAGCTTTTCAGTCTGCCTCGGCGTTATCTCCAGCGTCATGTTTTGCAGGAACGCTGCAGTTGCGGTCTGATTGCCCGCAGCCGGGATTACTGTTGTTGATGCGATACCCATTG
>JBCCVY010000088.1:0-11218 GCA_039194725.1 Pseudomonadota bacterium | reverse complement strand
TTCCTTGATGCGGCCGACTATGAAAAGATAGCCGTCGACATCCAGATATCCAAGATCGCCGGTCCGCAACCAGGTACCGGAAAAAGCTGCCTCATTGGCCGCGTCATCAGACAGATATCCGGCGGTGACATTCGGGCCACGCATGACGATCTCGCCGGTCTGTCCGGCACCAAGTGCGTTGCCGTTGTCGTCAAAAATGGCAATCTCGGGCCCGGCGGCCACACCGACAGATCCGATTTTCCGCGGCAGCGGCGGCATCGGATTTGAGGCTATCTGCGAGGCGGCTTCGGTCATCCCGTAGCCTTCGATGACCGGCACGCCAAATTGCTTTTCCAAGGCCTCAAACACGTTGCTGGGCAACGATGACGATGCCGATCGTATCAGGCGCAAAGAGGTGTTGGCGATGCTGGTCTTTGAGTTTTGCGCCTCCTTCAAGATAGCCTGGTGAATTGCCGGAACACCGGTGATCCAGGTTGGCCTGAATTCTTCCAGCCAGGCCAGGAACCTGGCCGCGACGAACCCGGGCGCGCACACGATACCGGACGTGGACACAAGAACGCTGAACAGCCCTGATATCAGCCCATGAGCATGATGAAACGGCAATACGTTCAGCAGCCGGTCCTGGTGGGTCAGGCCGACCGACCTTACGACGCTGGTGCCGGAGTAGCAGACATTGGCATGGGTGAGAGGCACCGTCTTGGGCCGAGACGTGGTACCGGATGTCGGCAGCAGAAACGCATGATCGACAGGTTCACCGAGCCCGTCGGTGACCGGTTGGTGCTCGAACGCAGCCCGCAAACTGAAAACCCCGGCCGGCCTGTCTGTCTGCGCCACAAGGTCTATCACAGGAATACCCAGTTCCCGGGCCACGTCCCGGCATGCGGTTTCAAGATCATGCTGAATCACCGCGACAGATATCTGCAGGTCTACGAGATAACGCCGCCACTCAACTGCTGTAAATGCCGGGTTCAGCGGAACGCAGACGCAACCTGCCGAGACCGCGACAACCGCTGTGGCCATTTCCGGTCCAGTGGCTGCCAGGACAGCCACCTTGTGGTGCCTGGCGAAACCAAACCGGCGCAGCGTGTCGACAACTCCGGTCGCAAACTCGAACAGTTCGCGGTAGCACAGCGGTTCGCGTCCCGGTGCCAGAATTGCCGCCGCCGCAGGACGGGCCTGTGCATTGCGAGCCAGCAGTCCGGCAATTGTGGATGGAAGGCCGGCTACAGCAGGGTGTTCTTCGGTTGATACATCTCGCTGCATGACTGTGGTTCCATTGTCGCACCGGCGCTGCAATGCGCACTCAAGCGATATCCAAGACACTACGGCGGCAACTTTCCCGATACCAGACCAAAATCACGTCCACGGCAACGTCGGTTGGCGACAATTCACAGTGTTGCCTGGTCACGCTGAAAGGCGTCAGTTTGGTGAGTTCTGGCTGAATCAAGCAAAAGTCATCCTGATCCAGCGAATGGAGTCAAAGATCAGCTTGGAGAACCGGAATTGCTGGCGATATGATTGCAGATTCAAGTTCGCCGATTCCCTGGAGCCGGGCCCTGGTCACGTGCATCCACCGGTGAACTGCAAAAGACGGGTTTGGTCATGTCTGTTGACTTCAAAAGCTGGCTCCAAAGTCACGGTCTCATGAAATATGAGAGCCTGTTCTCGGACAATGCGATTGACCAGGACGTGCTGCTGGACCTGACAGACGACGACCTCAAGTCGATGGGAATCCCGCTCGGTGATCGCAAGCGGATGCTGAAAGGTATCCGGGAAGTTTCGGCTCAGCCGCTGGCAGGCGGCACGAACACCGCAGTGCCGTCAGGGGACTCCCGGCCGGAACGACGACAGGTCACAGTTCTGATGTGCGACCTGGTCAACTCTACCGGCTTGTCCAGGCAGTTTGATGCTGAGGAATTTCGCCAGATTGTGCTGGAATACCTGACCTGCTGCGAAGGTCTCATCGAGGACCATCAAGGCACTTTGTGCCATCGTGCGGGAGACGGTGTTCTGGCGATCTTCGGATTTCCGAGAACCAATGAACTGATTGCAACGGAAGCGGTTCGCACTGGGCTGGAGATCATAAAGTCGGTTGAAAGACTGCGCCCTTTCAAGAACGTCACCCTGAAATCCCGGGTCGGCATTGCGACCGGCATTACGGTTGTTGGAGACATTATTGGCGAGGGGCTGGGACGTGAGCTGACCGTGTGGGGCGACACGCCAAACCTTGCAGCACGGCTGATGGCCATCGGCAAGCCGGGAACGGTCATCACCTCGGCAGTGACCCGAAAACTGACCAGGCGATTCTTCGAGTTTTCCGATCTGGGCGAGCATTCACTGAAAGGTTTCGAGGACCCGATTCCAGCCTGGCAGGTTGTCAACGAGCTCGCAATCGGAAGCCGGTCGCAGGCCGTGCGCACCGATACCGGCCTCAGCCCGCTCGTAGGCCGAAAGGAAGAGACATCGCTGCTCGCAAGACGCTGGGAAAAGGCACGAAGCGGGGCCGGCCAGGTGGTCGCCATCAGCGGTGAGCCCGGTATCGGAAAATCTCGCCTGGTGCAGGGTTTCAAGGAACAACTGGCTGGCGAGCCGCATCGCGAACAGGACTTTTATTGCTCCCCGGTTTACCAGAACTCGGCATTCTACCCGATCCTGGACGAGTTCTCCCGTGGTGCCGGCTTTGACACAAAGGACAGCTCCGAAGAGAAACTGGACAAGCTCAAGGTCATGTTGTCGAGCATCTCTGCGGATGCCGTGTCCAACGCGCCTGTCATGGCTGACCTTCTGTCGATACCGGTTGACGGGCATTATCCGATTACCAAACTTGGTCCGCACGAACTGAAGCGAAAAGCCCTCGGTGCATTGCACGACCATCTGGCGTGGGCTGCCGAGGATCAACCTGTCCTGATGGTGTTCGAAGACGTGCACTGGTGTGATCCGACAACCTTTGAGTGGATCGACCGCATCATTGATTGCATTGAGCATCTGCCGGTCATGCTGATACTCACGCACCGGCCCGAGTTTACGCCGCGCTGGTCGAAACACTATGTGACGCGGCAACAGATCATGCCGCTCGATCCGGTCATGTCACGCAGCAAGATCATCGAGGAGCTGGGACGCGTACCGTCTCTGCCAGAGCCGGTGGTCGCTGCGATGATGGAAAAGACCGACGGCAACCCGCTGTTCATTGAAGAGTTCTGCAAGGCTGTCGCAGAGGCCGGCGATCCATCCGGTACGGTTGACGGAGATCCCTACTCGATGTTGCACACCCACAGTGTGCCGAGCACATTGGCGGATTCTCTGATGTCCCGCCTGGACCGGCTCGGTCCAAGTAAGCACGTCGCGCAGGTTGCTGCAGCGCTAGGCCGCGAGTTTTCCAGGACCATGATTGCCGCAGTGGCGGACTTTGGCGGTGACGAGCTCAGTGAGGCACTGGATAACCTTGTTGCTGCCGACATAATCCAGCAGAGCGGCTCCGACTCGCCCCGGCTCAGCTACCGGTTCAAACATGCGCTGCTCCAGGATGCAGCTCATTCGAGTATGCTGAAAACAGAAAGCCAGCATCTTCACGCCCGGATTGGCAAACATCTGGAGGATACTGAACTTGAGCGCGCAGACCGCGAGCCGGAACTGTTTGCTTTTCACTTTACCCAGGGCGACATGCCGGAGAAGGCCAGATACTACTGGCAAAAGGCCGGCGATGGCGCTATCCGCCGGCTGGGCTACACGGCACAGGAAGTCGTGGAGTGCTACTCCCATGCGCGCTCGATAAGCGAAACGCTCGGCGACAGTTCAAAAGTGTTCCCGGCCCTGCGCGGACTGTGGGTGTACCACTTTATCAAGGCAGATCTGGACAAGGCGAAAGGTGTCGCATTTCAGTTGCTTGACCTGTCCAAACGGACAATGAAAACCAATGAGCAAAGCTCAGCTGACGATGCCGGGGACCTGCTCATCGAGGCCCAGCGATCGCTTGGCATGACGTGTCTGTACCTCGGCGAGTACGATGCGGCGCGCGATCATATTGAACAGGCGATCGCGCTCTATGACCACCAGCGCCACGCCTCGCACCTGGAAAAGTTCGGCGTCGATCCGTGGGTGGTGTCTGCATCGTATCGCGCCCACGTTCTGTGGTTCCTCGGGCAACCGGACGAGGCATTGAAACAGAGCACGGAAGTGCTAACGGTCGCGCGCGACATGGACAATCCGTTCGTCCTGACCGGCGCGCTGGCTTTTGCAGCTTACCTGCAACAACACCTGCAAGACGCCGCGGCCACGAAGAAACTGGCATCGGAAGCCATTGTTCTGGCGGAGAAGTATGGATTTCCATTCTGGGTGCAGCAGCAGAGAATCCTCAAGGGCTGGGCCATGGCCGAACTGGGAGACGTCGACGACGGGATGGCCATGCTGGAAAGGGGCCTTGCGACCTACCAGGAAATGGGTGCCCGGCTGGCACTGCCCTGGTTTCTAAGCCTGTCCGCTGAGACACTGGCCAAGCTTGGCCGCATCGACGATGCGGTTCGCACACTGCGGGCCGCCTCAGCCATAGCGGACACCACGGGTGAGAACTTCTACCTGGCCGAAATTCAAAGGCTTGAAGGCCAACTGATATTGTCGTCACAGGCATCCAATGCGGCAGATCGGGCAGAAGTGTGTTTTCGACGTGCCATCGAAACCGCCAGTGAACGAAATGCCAGAGCCATCAGAGCGAAGGCCGCCAGGAGTCTGGCAGATCTGCTGGAACGCCAGGGTCGGGGCAAGGAAGCACAGCAGATTATTGCCGATGCGACGTACTCCAATCATCTTGAACACCCATGACAAAATCACTTGCAGATGCCAAACGCCATTATGCGGAGCAGATCAGAGCACGCGCGCAGGTGACCTCACCGCAGATATTGAGGGCTTTTCGTGACGTCCCCAGAGAACGCTTTCTCGGCGACGGACCGTGGCGAATACGAAGCGATATTGTCTCCGCCTACGGTTCGACCGGGAGCGCCGACCCGGCCGAGATTTATCATGACGTTCTGGTTGCGTTGGACGAGGACCGCAAGCTGGACAATGGATTGCCCAGCCTGTGGGCGCTGCTGTTCGAAGCGCTGGATGTCAAGCCTGGCGAAAACATTGTGCAGATCGGCTGCGGCACTGGTTACTACACAGCAATTCTGGCCCAGCTTGTCGGAGAATCCGGACAGGTCACTGCGATCGATTCGGATCGGGGATTTGCCGAACAGGCGAAAAGCCTGCTTGGCGATTACGAGAATGTCCAAGTCGTTCACGGCGATGGCTGCCAGCTGCCGTTTGAGTCAATTGACGCCGTTATCGTCCATGCCGGCGTCAGCCATCCTTACGAGGCCTGGCTAGATGCATTGGCATTGGGTGGAAGACTGCAGTTGACGCTGACATCAGCCGGACGCCAGGGCATTGTTTTCCAGATCACCAGAACACCTAAGGGGTTTAGGGCGCAAGCCTTGCGGCGTATCGAGATATTTCCCTGCGACGAGGGCGATGGCAAAACGGAAGCGAGCCTCAGATTGTCATTCTGGAACCCGTTCACGTCCGGCATCAAATCGCTGAGACGGGATCAGCACGAAGAAGACGACACCTGCTGGGCGCACTCGGAAAACTTCTGCCTGTCCAGACAGCCTGTGTGAATGTGAGCAGGACCTTGGTGTTGCTGCGGCTTCAAAGGGCGTCGGAAAAATTGTCGTTCCTGGAAATCGACCGCAGCCGGTCAATATCACGGATCCTTATCCTGCGCTTCCCGAGCTCAATGATGTCTTCGGCAACCAGGTGCCCGAGTTCCCGAGAAACCGCTTCCCGGTGAGTGGCTATGCGGGTTGCAATCTCATAGTGACTGGGCGCAGGCTGTATCAGATTGTCAGTGGCCTTGGCATCCCGGGAATCGTACAGGCGGACCAGCTCGCGCTGCACCCGCAGCCGCACCGGCAATGTGCCGTATTCAAATATCCGCTGCGACAGCCTGCGCGACTTGGCGACCAGAAGCTCGACCAGCCGCAAGCCCAGTTCCGGCGTGGTCAGAACCAGTTCGCGAAAGTCCTTTGATGTCATTTGGGCAATCAGGCAGTCTTCCGTTGCAGCGATCGATGCTGACCGGGGCTGACCATCGATCGCGGAAAACTCCCCAAACAGTTCGCCGCTCTTGATTGTCGTGAAGGCGACTTCCTTGCCCTCTTCAGAGAAGCTCCGCGCAATCACTTCGCCTTCAATGACAAAAAAGATGTCAGTTGAATCATCATTCTTGCGCAGGATTTCGGAATCCTTCTTGTGCTGCCGCAGGCTGCAACGGGATTGCAACTGGTCAAAATCGCAATGTTCCAGGCCACGCAACAGATCGATTTTTTGAAGTAGTTCCTTGTTCAATCCAGATCCAATTTCGCCTTGCGAAAACCGAGGCGGGAAAGACACCCGCCCTGGCTTTCCGTATGTTGCCGCGTCCCTTACAAGAAATCCATGCTTTCAGCTGGTACTTTAGTTTGCACAATAGCCATGCGGCGTCAAAACAAACCGGCGAAAACCAACACCGACACAACTTGAAATTTACGTTACGGAACATGATGATGTGGCAGCAAACTGCGATTCCGGGCGAAGGTGTTCGAGCCATCACCGCCAGGCAACAACCCGGTTTCAGCCCCCGGAAACATGATTGTCCCAGGCCATCACACCGACATGGGATGCCGATATTCCAGTGATCGCAGATGGATTGGCAGACACCAGCCGGCCGGTGCCGCTGCTGATTACGAAATCACCGCCGCCCTTCGCCGCACAGACACCGCAGCCATCTTCAATGCCTGCGCTGCCAAGAAATCTGCCATCGGTGGTCGACCAGAACGTCGAGATGTTGCCGCGCGGTGCCGTCACGCACGCTATTTGCCCGGCACTGTCCGCTGCAACCGATCCGCAATAGTTCTTCATGGCCTCGGTGACAGGTGCTGGCGCCGCCATCAGATGGAGCCTGCCCGCCTGGTAGCGGCAGACAAGCGGCACGCGATCTTCAAACGCGCCTTCATACTGCATCGCGACAACAATCGCACTCGACTGAACGACCGCCATGTGGCGAATGCTCAGCTTGTGAAGGTCCGCAGGAAGCGCATGGCTTGAGATGAGCGTTCCATCCGCGGCGTCGACAAACGCCAGGCTGGGCTTCATGTCGGCGATGTTGAGCTTGTGCCGTCCGGTCTCAGGCGATGTCAGGATGCCGCCATTTGCAACGGCCAGAACCCGGCCACCAGGCATCACGGCAATGTCGTGCGGTCCGATACCGCCGCTGTCAAACTCCGCCTTGCGCGCATAACCGTCGGCTGCATCCCACACGCCGACGACACCGCGGCCCTCAGCGAAGTCGTTTTCCGTCGTGAATAGCAGCCGGCCGTCAGCCGAGTAGGTGCCATGACCGTAAAAATGGCGGTTTGCCGGAGCCGCTATTACGCTGTTCACAACGCCGGATGAGCGCTCCATCACGAACGCGAACGTTCCCGGACGCCGGGCAAAGATGACGGCATCCGCAGATCCCGGTCGGAAGGCACTGCCATGGCCACGATCGGGCAGTTCGACCCGCCACTGGATCTCGCCGTCCGCGTCGAGCAGAATTGCCGCATGCCTGCCTGTGCCAGTGCGTGCGCCCGACAAATAGACACTGGAGTGAAGGATGGCCGCAGTGCCCGGCGCAGGCGCCGCAATGACGGCACCCGATCCGACCAGAAACTGACGCCGGTCAATCGCCATCTTGGGAATTGAACCCTGCTGCCACACCCAGTGCGGGATAGACGACCGACTTCACCAGGTCTTCCGTATGCCGCACATGTGATGCCAGGAAAGCCGCCTTGTCCCTGGCGCCACGGTCTGACACGGCATCGTGCAGCGGGACTTTCTGCCAGCCGACAAAGGTCGAACCAAATTTGAGGTGTTCGGCCAACTGGTCCGCCTGGTGGGCCGGTGCTCCGCCAGCGACCGTCCAGGCCCGCAAGCCGGGCTGGGAATTCTCGCCGGCGAAAAACCCGTGCAAGCCGTCAAAATTCGCCGCCAGGGCGGCATATGACAGGGCACTGCGCCAGTGTTCCGCGCGCCGTGGACGCGCTGTCTCCAGTGTTTCGCCGAGCGGTCGGGCAAGTTTCAGACCGGCCATCACGTCGAGTTGGTCAGCCAGGTTGCGGGCCAGCAGCTTTCCCATGTCGGGCACCGACCCCGGCTGCCATGATGACCATTCTTCGACCACGTCTGAGGACATGGCCTTCAGATTCCCGGCGATCGATTCCGCCAGCGCGCAGGCAGCCGCCGCATCGCTGATCTTGCCGTGAATGACACGTTCAAGTGCCGGGAAGCCCTGTATGGCCACACTCGACTTGCCGATGCGGTCCGCGGACGGGATCTTGTCCCTACCGGCCGCCAGCAGTTTTCGCAGCTGCCTGGCGCCCTGGCCGTGCTTGTCGGGCCAGAATTCAAACCTGTAGTGACGATTGTCGACCATGACCGGGCCAAAGCGTATGTGCTGGATGGACTGCCAGGCCAGCAGTGCGGAACTGAATGCCGCGCGGGAGCCTGCATCACCCGGCGCATCGTCCCGGCAATCGGCCTGGATGGCTTTTGACAAGTCATCTGCTGCCGCTTCAAGCGCCTGATAACGCGGCACAATGTGTCCGCTGATGATGCCGTCCAGCACAGGCCTGCTGTCTGCAGCCGCATCAGCTGCCGACAGTGTCATGCACACCGGAAGCCACATCATCCATTTGCCAAAGCGGCCCTTCATAGGGAGTTCACGAACGCTATCAGGTCGGCTCGCTCCTCAGCTGTCATGGCGGCAAATGTGTCCCTGGCTGCCTGGGCTTCTCCGCCGTGCCACAGGATCGCTTCGGTAAGGTTTCGCGCCCTGCCGTCATGCAGGAAAAGCGTATGTCCGCTCACTGTCTCGGTCGCCCCGATACCCCACAGGGGTGCCGTGCGCCATTCCCGACCCAATGCCTGGCCTTCCGGCAAGCCGTCGGCCAGGCCCTCGCCCATGTCGTGAAGCAGCAGGTCAGTATACGGCCAGATGGTCTGAGCACGCTGTTCCGGTGCGACATCCCGGGAGTCCATGGTCTTGAACGACGGGATGTGACAGGCGGCACACCCTGCCGAACTGAACAGGGCCTTGCCTGCCAGCACCTGGTCCGATTTCGCATCTGAGCGCTTTGGAACGGCCAGATTGCGGGCGTAGAAGGTGACAAGATCAAGCATTTCGTCGGGCACTTCCACATTGCCCTTAGCCGGGTCCGCCCCGGTTTTTGCCGTCATGCAGGCGGCCTGCAGTTGCGTGCAGTCCCCTGCACCCGGCGTGATCAGGCTGGTCGACAACCCCATGTCGCCTGAAAACGCCGCGGCTGACTGCTGGCGCACCGTCGGTTGGCCGGCCTTCCAGCCGAACCGCCCCAGCTCAACCATACCGGCCTCCAGGTTGGTGACCATGTTGGCCCGGCCAGAAATGCCATCGCCATCGGCATCGTCCGGGTCTGCATTGGCAAGAATGTCAGTCGCTGAAATCGCTTCCAGCAGGCCGAGGCCGATCATCTGGTTGGCAATCCGGGCAGACAGCCTGGCATCAGGATGCAGTGCGCCGTAAGCGAGGTCAGCCAGATTCAGCCTTGGGCGTCGCAGCATCACCGTCTCGCCACCCGACAGCTCGACTGCAAACTCTTCGTAGTCCAGCTCGATACGCGCTTCCGGTTTGTGGCCCTGAATGGCGAAATCCTGGATCTGCCCGCCATAGACCGGGTCCGGTCTCACCGGCGGGCTGTCACCGGCCGATGGGATGCCAACCCGCAACAGCATGGACACCGCATTGTCCGACAGGGTCTCCGGCGGATGACCGCGACCGTCCTTCAAATGGCAGCGCTGGCAGGCACGGGCATTGTACAACGGGCCCAGGCCATCTGAGGAGTTTGTCGACGCTGGAGCGGACACCCACAGCTTCTTGAAAATGCCATTGCCGATCTTGAAGTCAAACTCGCGATCAAAACTGATATTGCCGGAAGCATGGGAGAATGCGTTGGCGTTATTGGCAGACCGGCGTGATGTCGCCTTGCCGCCGGGCAGTTCTTCGCCCGGTACAAAACCGGAAGGGTCGGCCCCTGCATCCGCAGGCTGTCCAAGCAATGCCCAGCCAACGGCTGCCATGCCTGCCAGGGTTAGGGAACGCCGGCGCCGGTGGCCTGCCATCATCACTACTGCCTGTGTTCGATTGAGCTTGCAGGACTGCCATTCAAACGAGAGGCGAGCTCTGCCAGCGCACGCTGAAACGTGGTGGTGCCACGGGAGGATACCGGCATGAACGGCTTTTGCATCTTCTTGCATAGTTTCTTGGCTTTCAGACAAGCCTGATGATTGATGCAATCGACCGGACAAATCACTGCGTCACATCGACTTATCAGGTCATCGATCAGATGGGATGACTGCTCCAGTCCGCCATCGTGATGCAGCAGCGACACCCGGGCGGCTTCCGCCGCCCTGGTGATCTGCGGCACACTTGCCTGTTTGCCGCCGAGATACAGCACCGCCTTGCCGCACAAGCCGACCATCGGATCAAAGGTTGCAATCGGCGCCTGCATTGCCCTGGTGGATCTGGACTTGCGCAGCTCGGACAGGCGATGTTTGACCCGCTCCAGTTCATTGGCCAACTGGCGCGCCCTGGTGCGGGCGGCAATCAGCGCACGCTCCTGTTTCGCAGTCAATTTCGACAGTTTTTCTGTGTCCGGAGCTGCGGCGCACGCAACGCGCTTTTGCAGCTGCGTGCGCGATCTGCCCAATTCGTCCTGCAGTTGTGCGATCTTGTCGTCGCGCGCATCAAGCGCATGCCGCACCTGGCTCGACCAACGCTCCTGCCGCCGTTCCATCTGATCCATCCGAGCCTGCAGCTCTGCCGCCGCCCCGACGATTTTTCGCGCCGTTCCACCAAGCAGGTGAGACATCATATGCACTTCACCGAAAATGCGGTTGCGCACGTCGTCCGGCACATGACGGTGAGAAATGACCGCCCAGTAGGCGCCGGCGACAAATCCATCATTGACCGCCGTGTTCCAGAAATCGATCAGCTTGTCGTCTTCGGTGATGTTCGACACGCGCCGGACAAGGCCGCCATAGCGACCGTCCAGCATCTTCTCTAGTGCCCGGGAGATGTCGCCCTGCTCACCCGCCTTGCGGACAAAGAAACCGTGTACATCGAAGGCACGGG
>JBCCVY010000087.1:0-11230 GCA_039194725.1 Pseudomonadota bacterium | reverse complement strand
GTGATACTGGTGACCGATGAAACAGGTGCTTCGGCTCATGCCGCGGATGCATTCGAGACCATCGCAGTGCCGGAAGCAGATCCGTTCATCTCGCCGATGATCTACGCTGTGCCGATGCAGCTGCTGGCTTACCATGCGGCGGTGTTTATCGGCACGGACGTGGACCAGCCGCGCAACCTGGCCAAGTCCGTGACCGTGGAGTAGGTCCTGTCGGTCTGCCATCGTACTGTATGAAAATTTTCTGTTTTTGCTTAGGTATTGTTTAACCATGTCGCGGCACTATCGCCGGCATGAAAGTACAGTTAGTTGTTCGTGCGTCTGTTTTAACTGCGTTCCTGGTTGCCGGAGTGGCCACCAATGCCGTCGCAGCCGCCTCAAAAACCATCGGGGTCAGCTCCGTCGCGCCGGCTGCCATCATGCAGTCAGCCTACACACACCTTGTATCCGGCAAGCCGAAGAAGGCGATTGCCGAGTACTCGACAGCCATCACTCACACAGAAATCTCGCTGGCCGACAAGGCTCGCGCTCTTCTGAACCGCGCGCTGGCGCACCAGAAACTTGCCGCCTTTGATGCAGCGATCTCAGATTACAGCCAGGCGATTGAGCTCAACGCGCTAAGTGCCAAGACACGAGCTGTTGCGTTGTACAACCGCGGTTTGGCCAATTCCCATTCGGGCCAGCACTCGGCGGCGATCGATGATTACACCAACGCCCTGTACCTGGATCCGTATCTGTCGGAAGCATTCTACTCACGCGCCGTCGCGTTGCGTGAGGCCGGTCAGTATGAATATGCCCTGATCGATTTCGCCCGCGCGACCAAGCTCAACTACCCGCACAAGCACCTGTCACTTTACGGCAAGGCGCTGACCCTGGCCAAACTGGGGCACCGGGACGAGGCAACCGCGGTTCTGTTCCAGGCCTACTCGGTCAAACCGGATTTTGCGCCGGTGCGCGAGCGGCTTGCCAGCCTTGGCCTGGATGTGCCGGAAAATCCAACCGAACGGCAAATTCGCCTTGCCGTGCTGCCAACGCAGAACCTGATGGCTGACGACATTGTCACCGGGTCGACCAAGCCGCCTTCGGGAACAGTTACGCGGGTCGCGCTGCGGGAACCGGTAGCACCGCCTGCTGCGCTGTCGGGTGGCGACAAGCCGGCTAATGAGGCGCCCGTTGCCCTTGCGTCTGCCGGGAAACCTGCAGCAACATCTACATCACTGGCGCAAGTGAAACCGGAAGACATATCGGTCGATCAGGTTGCCGCTGTGCCTGAAATCCGGGCCAAAGTGGCGGACAATAGGGCCACGCCTGCCGATACGACCAAACCTGCGGCGCCAGTTACCGTCGAACCGGTATCTTCGCCTGCTGAAACCGCCATTGCGAGCGCAGACGACACCAATGCCAACGTAACCGCCAAGCTTGAAGGCTGGACCGTTCAGCTGGTGTCGCAACGCCAGCCGGAGAAAGCCTGGGACAACTGGGATTCGCTGAAAAACCGGCATGGCAAATTGCTGCGCAACAAAACCGCTGCGGTGGTGCGTGCCGATGTCGAGGGGCAGGGCATCTACTACCGGCTCCGGGTGCACAAGCTGAAGAAGGGCCAGGCGAAGCGCCTGTGCCGCAGCCTGAAACGCAAAGGTACCGGTTGCTTCATCGCTCGGGCAACGAGCTGACCCGGGAAACCTAGCGGCGCGTCGTCGGTCTCGTAACGATATAGAGTGCGACGCATATCAGAATTACGCCCGTCATCCAAAGTGCGATGGCGGGCGCGCTGGTTCCCAGCACCAGCCAGGCGAAACTCGCCGACATCATCACAATTGACGTGACTTTCGCCGCCAGCGGTATCGATCTGTCACGTTCCCAGTCAACGATGTAGGGTCCCAGCATCCGGTGATTGATCAGCCAGTCATGTATGGCAGGCGACGAGCGTGCAAAACAGGCAAGCGCCAGCAGCAAGAAGGGTGTGGTCGGCATCAGCGGCAGAAACACGCCGATAAAACCGAGACCGACGAACACCACGCCGAGAGCCCGAAATATGTGCTGGCGTGCCGTTAATCGACCTGACAATATTGATGACCTCTGCAATGATGACTGCTGATTGGTTAGGTTTTGCAACACGGTTGTAGCAGTCGTGCTGAGAGCATGCTATGGCAGCGCAGTGACAGATTTGTGCATGAATTGCTTTTTTGAAATTCGGGGGTTTTTCCGTATTTGATGCTTGGCAGGCTGAGAACATATTTCCTGACCGGTGTTGTGGTTGCAGCACCTATCGCAATTACAATCTGGCTGGTGTGGTGGTTCGTGTCGCTGTTCGACAGCCTTGTGAAACCGTATATCCCGACAGTCTACAATCCGGATTCCTATCTGCCGTTCACCGTGCCCGGTGTCGGACTGGTTTTTGCTCTTGTCGGGATCACACTGATCGGGGCGCTGGCGGCCAACCTTGTGGGCAGGACGCTGCTGAGCTTCGGCGAGCGCACGCTGGACCGGATGCCGGTTATCCGTTCTGTATACAAGGCCGTTAAGCAGATCTTCGAAACGGCCCTGTCTTCCAACGCCAGCAATTTCTCCTCGGTAGGCTTCATTGGATATCCGCGAGAGGGCGTCAATGTTGTCTGCTTTATCGCCCGAGAGCTTGATTCCGGCGAGATCGGCCTTGAACCTGGCACGACCTACTATTCTGCGTTCATGCCGACAACCCCCAACCCCACGTCCGGGTTCCTGTTTTTCGTCGAGAAAGACCAGGTCACCATCATGGACCTGACGGTTGAAGAAGCGGCAAAGCTGGTGATTTCAGCGGGTCTTGTCACCCCGGAGCAGATGCGTGCGGCCAATGAAACGGCAGCCGAGGATGACGACACGCTCTCGATGTTGCTGGCGCACCCGGAGCAGGTGCTGAAGCCGGCAGACAAAGGCTCTCCGGCACGCAAGAAGCCGGCGGCGAAGAAACCTGCCAAGAAGCGTTGATTGGACTCCAAGCAGATTGAGTGGCATCTTGATTGTTGATGATCTAAGGCTCTGATCAGCCGGACGACAACAGCCGGATGGCATCATCACGTTCAAACAGATACAAGAGTATGCGCAGGGCCTCCGACCTGGGGCCGGTCAGGTTCGGATCGGTTTCCAGGATCAGCTTGGCGTCGTCACGGGCTGCCTGCAGCAGTTCGCCGTGCAGTCCCAGATCCGCCAGCCGGAAACTGGCGACACCCGATTGCCTGGTGCCGAGGACTTCGCCGGAACCGCGCAGTTTCAGATCCTCTTCGGCAATGACAAAACCATCCTCGGTGTCGCGCATGATTTTCAGGCGCGCGGCGGCGATCTCGCCCAGCACGCCATCATAGATCAGCACGCAACTGGATGCATCCGATCCCCGCCCGACACGGCCACGAAGCTGATGCAATTGGGCCAGCCCGAAGCGCTCAGCGTTTTCTATGATCATGATCGAAGCCTCCGGCACATCGACACCGACTTCGATCACCGTGGTCGACACAAGAATGGACAATTCGCCGTCCTTGAATCGTTTCATCACGGCGTCTTTTTCAATCCCTTTCATGCGCCCGTGCATGAGGCCGACGCGGTTGCCAAACCGGGATTGCAGGCTGGCGAAGCGCGCTTCAGCTGCGGTCTTGTCGATCAGGTCACTTTCCTCAACCAGAGGGCACACCCAATAAGCCCGCTTGCCTTGGGAGATTGCCCGGTCCAGCCCATCGACCACCTGGCTCAGCTTGTCCAGCGGCATCACACGGGTGTCGATCGGCTTGCGTCCGGCCGGTTTGCCGGTCAGCCGGGTAATGTCCATGTCACCATACGCGGTCAGCGCCAGGGTTCGTGGAATGGGGGTTGCAGTCATCACCAGCAAGTCGCTTGGGCGTTTCGACTTCGATTGCAGCGCCAGGCGCTGATGCACGCCAAACCGGTGTTGCTCGTCAATGATGACAAGACCGAGATCAGCAAAATCGACGCCTTGCTGAAACAGGGCGTGTGTCCCGATCAGGATGTCTATGTCTCCGGCTGCGAGCTCGTCGAGTACCTGCTTGCGTGCTGTCCCTTTCTCACGGCCGGTCAGCACCGCTGCCCGCAGGCCGGCTGCACGGACCAATGGTTCAATGCCGGCAATGTGCTGCCTGGCCAGAATGTCGGTCGGCACCATCAGCGCCGACTGGGCGCCGGCTTCAGCAGCGGTTGCCATGGCGAGGAGGCCGACAATGGTCTTGCCTGCGCCAACGTCACCCTGCAGCAGGCGCAGCATGCGGTCCGGCGCCGCCATATCTGCAAGGATTTCAGAGACGGCAAACTCCTGGCTGACGGTGAGTGAGAACGGCAACGCATCGACAATCTTCTGCCGCGCCTTGCCATCACCTTTGAGCTGCCTGCCGGAGGCCCGTTTCATATGCCGGCGCACCAGTGACAGCGCCAACTGGTTGGCCAGCAGCTCGTCATAGGCAAGGCGCTGCCGGTTCGGGCTGTCTGCTTCCAGGCCGGTTGTGTCTTGCGGATTGTGCAGGCTTTCAAGCGCGTCCTGGAACGCGGGCAGTCCGCGCGCTGCCATCCAGGCGGCATCCTGCCATTCCGGAAGTTCCGGCACGTCGCCCAGTATCTGCCGAATTGCCTTGCCGAGAGTCTTGCCGGACACGCCGGCGCTCAGCGGGTACACCGGTTCCAGCAGCGGCATCTCGGCGAACTGATCGGCGGTCAGGATATGGTCGGGGTGCACGATCTGAGGTGTGCCGCCATACCATTCGATCTTGCCGGAGATAAACCGGGTCTCGCCTTCCGGCAGGGTTCGCTCCAGGTAAGGGCCGTGTGAGTGGAAAAACACCAGCGGCAGCGAACCGGTCTCATCGAAAACCTCAATACGGTAGGGTACGCGTTTGTTATGCCGTGGTGGGGGCTTGTGCTTTCCCACCTGTGCCTCAATGGTGATGATCCCGCTCTGGGGTAGGTTGGCGATGGTCGGTCGGTTGCGCCGGTCAATGACACCGACCGGCAGATGGAACAGAAGATCGACCAGCCGGGCCGGCAAATCGGTCGTGACAGCTTCACCGCCCTGCGCGCGTACCAGCGCGGCCAGGGTCTTTTCGACCTTGGCACCGATGCCTTTCAGCGTGCTGGCTGAGGCAAAGTACCTGTTCAGGATTTCCGGTCTCATGTGTTCGGCTTTTTCGCTTGAATTGTCAGGACAGTCGTGTTGTCCGGTTGCGTTTCATGAGCGGTTCTTTCATAAACCGGCGGGCACTACATTTCCAACCTCAACACATCCTCTGCACAGGACACAAGCTGTGACTGTAACTGATGAAAACCGGCGCAAGCGCATTGTCTGGCGGGCCTGCCATCGCGGCATCAAGGAGATGGACATCGTCGTGGGCACGTTTGTGAAAAGCCGGATTGCGCTGTCGGATGAAGCCGAACTGCGGGAGCTTGAGCGGATTCTTGACATTCCCGATCAGGACCTGCTCGCCTGGCTTACCGGCACGCAACCGGTGCCTGACGATCAGCAGTCGGCCCTGCTGCAGGAGATGCTGTCGGCCCGATTTGACGAAACGTTTTTCGGAAACGCGGAATGAAACCCGTCGAGCTCAAAAGTGCCATGGCATCACCCGGCAAGGTGATTATCTCCGGCGCGCCGGAAGGTATCGACGGCAAGGTCGCAGGCGACATTGCCCGGCTGGCCGAAGACCGTCTGGTTGTGCACGTGGCGCGTGATGACCAGCGCGCGGCCATGATTGGTGAAGCAATTTCGTTTTTCGCACCGGACGTGAACATCATCCAGTTCCCGGCCTGGGACTGCCTGCCCTATGACCGGGTCTCACCGGTGGCGGACATTCTGGCGCGACGCATGAGTGCGCTGACAAGACTGGCGGTGGGCACGATCGGCAAACCGGCGGTTCTGCTGACCACCGCAAATGCGATTGTCCAAAAGGTGCCGCCGCGCGAAGTCATCAGGTCGGCCAGTTTTGAAGCCCTGCCAGGTAACAGGGTGGACACCAGGCAGTTGCAGGAATACCTGGCAATCAATGGATTTTCACGCACTGGCACAGTTGTCGATCCAGGTGATTTTGCGATCAGGGGCGGGATCATTGACATTTATCCGCCCGGCAGCGCAGAGCCGGTCAGGCTTGATTTCTTCGGCGACACGCTGGAGTCTATCCGCAGTTTCGATGCCCAGTCGCAGCGTACCACCGGCCAGTTGCACGGCCTGAAACTCGATGCGGCAAGCGAGGTTCTGCTGAACGCCGTTACCATTGCGCAGTTCCGCACCGCGTATACCGCTCAGTTTTCCGGTTCCGGCATGAACGATGCCGTTTATGAGGCGGTTTCTGCCGGCCGGCGCTATCAGGGTGTCGAACACTGGTTGGCGCTGTTTTATGACCGGCTGGAGACGGTGCTGGACTATGCAGGTGACTGCGTCATCACCATGGATCATCTGGCAGATGAATCAATCGAAGCCCGCAATGCGCAGATCGATGAGTATTACCAGGCCCGCATTGAGGCGCTCAACAAGGAAACGTTCGGGGCACCGGTCTACAAGCCATTGCCGCCAGAAAAGATGTTCCTCATCGGCAATGCATGGTCTGACCTTGCCGCGCAATACCCGGTGATAGCGCTGACGCCGTTTGAAGCGCCGGAAGCGTCAAGCCTGCGGGTCATCTCGGCGCAAGGCCGGCAGGGACGCAGTTTTGCTGCTGAAAGGGCAGAGGCAGGCCGCAATGTATATGACGCGGTGGTCGATCATGTGCGGGCGCAGCAGAAGTCCGGCAAACGGGTGTTGCTGGCGGCCTGGACTGAAGGGTCACGCGACCGGCTGCTGGGCATCCTGAAGGATCATGATCTGGGCCTTGTGGTCACGGCAAACGATGGGCCGGAAGCGCTGAAGCGGTCTAGGGACATGGTTTCCGTCGTTGTGCTCGGGCTCGAAACGGGCTTTGAGACCGACGACCTGGCGGTCATTGCGGAGCAGGACATTCTCGGCGACCGGCTGGTGCGCCGCGCCAAGCGCCAGCGCAAGGCCAGCGATTTCATCTCCGAACTGGCATCGCTGAGCTCCGGAGATCTTGTGGTCCACGTGGATCATGGCATTGGCCGGTTCGAAGGCCTGAAGGTCATCGATGTGCAGGGCGCGCCGCATGACTGCCTGTTCCTGCAGTATCATGGCGGCGACCGCCTGTTCCTGCCGGTGGAAAACATCGAGCTGCTGTCGCGCTATGGTTCGGACGAGGCCGGCGTCAATCTAGACAAGCTTGGCGGCGTGGCCTGGCAGGCGCGCAAGGCGCGGCTCAAGGAACGTGTGCGGGAGATAGCCAGCCAGTTGATCAAGACCGCGGCCCAGCGTGAACTGCGCAACGGTGAAATCCTAAGCTTGCCGGACGGCATCTATGATGAGTTTGCATCGCGGTTCCCGTACGAGGAAACCGACGACCAGCTGACGGCCATTGACGCGGTCGTTGCCGATTTGTCGCGCGGTCGGCCCATGGACCGCCTGATCTGCGGTGATGTCGGGTTTGGCAAAACCGAAGTGGCCCTGCGTTCAGCGTTCATTGCGGTCATGGCTGGCAAGCAGGTTGCCGTGGTGGTGCCGACAACCCTACTTGCGCGCCAGCACTACGCCACGTTCGTCGAGCGTTTCAAAGGGTTGCCGGTCAGGATCGCCCAGGCGTCGAGGCTGGTCGGCCGCAAGGACGTCAACGAAGCCAAGAAGGGAATCGCCGACGGCACCGTCGACATCATGATCGGCACCCACGCCTTGTTGGCCGAAGATGTCAAATTCAGGGATCTTGGCCTGCTGATCATCGACGAAGAGCAGCACTTCGGTGTCAAGCACAAGGAAAAGCTGAAAGAGATGCGCGCCGACGTGCATGTGCTGACGCTGACCGCCACGCCGATTCCGCGGACGTTGCAGCTTGCCCTGTCCGGCGTGCGGGAACTTTCCCTGATTACCACGCCGCCCTTGGACCGGTTGGCAGTGCGCACGTACATCTCGCCGTTTGATCCGGTCATCATCCGGGAGACCCTGTTGCGGGAACTGTATCGCGGCGGGCAGAGCTTTTACGTGGTGCCGCGCATATCCGACCTGTCGGTAGTCGCAGACTTCCTCAGGGCGCAGGTGCCGGAGGTAAAGTTTGCCGTTGCCAATGGCCGCATGGCGCCAACCGAACTGGACGACATCATGACCGGCTTCTATGACCGGCAGTACGACGTCCTGCTGGCTACGACCATCATTGAATCGGGTCTCGACATACCGACGGCCAACACCCTGATCGTGCACCGGGCAGACATGTTCGGCCTGGCGCAGCTGTACCAGATCAGGGGCAGGGTGGGACGTTCCAAGCAACGGGCCTATGCGCTGTTTACCGTGCCGGCGAACAAGACGCTGACGGCGCCGGCGGAAAAGCGCCTCAAGGTGTTGCAGTCGCTCGATTCACTTGGTGCCGGTTTCACTCTGGCCAGCCACGACCTGGACATCCGTGGCGGCGGCAACCTCCTGGGTGAAGAACAGTCCGGCCACATCAAGGAGGTTGGGTTTGAACTTTACCAGCACATGCTGGAAGAGGCCGTGGCGTCCCTGCGCTCCGGCGAGCTTGACATCGAGGCAGACGGGCAGTGGTCTCCGCAGATCAATGTGGGGACTTCGGTACTGCTGCCGGAAAGCTTCATTCCCGACCTGCAGGTCCGCCTTGGTGTCTATCGGCGGCTGGCCGACCTGCCGGCACAGGAGGACCTGGACGGGTTTGCGGCAGAGTTGCAGGACAGGTTTGGCCGTCTGCCGGAAGAGGTTGAACATCTGATCGATATCGTGTCGGTCAAACTGTTGTGCCGCACTGCCAATGTCTCGAACATCGATGCCGGGCCGAAAGGCGCCGTGTTCACGTTCAGGGACGGCAAGTTTCCCAACCCGGATGCGTTGGTTCAGTGGATCAACGATCAGGGCAGCCGTGCCAAGATACGGCCGGACATGAAACTGGTGATCATCAGAACCTGGGACACTCCGGCAGACAGGCTGGCCGGTACCCGCCAGCTGATGCAGACCCTGGTGAAACTGGCGGAACCTGAGAGCTAGGATTCAAATGCAGGCCTCGCGGATTCCGAGGCAACCGTTCCTGGATCCTTGGGACAAGCCCAAGTATGACAGTTCAGTTAGTAGTTGGGACCTTGCCCTCTAACACACTGTCATCCTCGGCCTTGTGCCGAGGATCCATCCACTCGGTCGCCCTAAGCATTTCCCGCCGGTGCTGCGCGTTCCTTGGCCACTTCGGCAATGGCTTGTGCGATGGCTTCCGGCTCGCGCGCGCCCATGACGGCATATCTGCTGCCGATGATGAAGGCAGGCACGCCGGTCACGCCCATCTGCTGGGCCTGGGATATTTCTGCCCTGGTCTCTTCCAGGTCGGCTTCACTTTCAAGCAGGCGTTCGACCACGGCACGCTGAAGGCCAGCCTCAACCGCCGCGTCTGCCAAGACCTTCTTGTCGGTCAGGTTTGCGCCTTCGACGAAATACAGCTGGAACAGCCGCTCGACCGCTGCATCCTGCACACCTTCTGCCATGGCCCAGCGGATGACGCGGTGAGCGTTCAGCGTATTCGGCGAGATGGTTATCTTGTCGAACTCGAACGGGATTTCCTCGTCCTTGCCGGCGGCCCGGACCGGCCCGTAAACCTGTGCCGCCTGTTCGTCGGAACCGAATTTGTTGCGCAGGTATTCCTTCCGGTCCATACCGGTTTCCGGAATGGTGTGATCCAGCTGGAAGGGGCGCCAGCGGATGTCCACTGGCACATGGGGAACCATGGCGAGCGCCTTTTCGAGACGGCGCTTGCCGATATAGCACCACGGACACATGACATCTGAAATCACGTCGATTTCGATTACGTCTGCAGGTTCAGTCGTCATTGGCGTGATCCTTGGTCTGCTTGAGCAAAGTTGCGAGGTTTTTCCTGATGATCTTGCCGTTGCCGGATTGCGGCAAGGCTTCGACGAAGAACACCTGTTTTGGCACCTTGTAACGCGCCAGCGAGTGGGATGCAAAATCGATCACGTCTGCCGCTTTCAAGGTTTCGTGTTCACGCATCACCACAAACGCGGTGACCAGCTTCATACCGGGGTTCAGTTCCACCTCCGTCACCCCGACCTGCTGGATGGCAGGGTGGCGCATGATGGCAATCTCCACTTCCAGCGGTGAAATGCGGTAGCCGAACGAAGTCATGACATCATCGTTGCGACCTTCATACCAGATGTAGCCATCGTCGTCGAAATACCCCAGGTCTCCGCCTACGAACCAGTCTCCGCGATACACCTTGTGATCGTCGTCCGGGCGGTTCCAGTAGCGCAGCATCATGCCCGGATCGGAACGGTGGACGGCTATCAGACCGGTTTCGCCGGCGCGCAATGGCTGATCGTCGCCGGAAACCGGCAGAATCGAGATGCTGCGGCCCGGCTGTGGCTTTCCGGGGCTGCCGGGTTTGGTCGGCACGTCTGGCGAGCTGGAAACATAGGTGGAGATCTCGCTCATGCCCAACGCCTCGTAGAGCTCGATGCCGGTTGTCTCCAACCATTCTTGCTGCAGGCCAGGGAATATCGCCTCTCCTGCGGTTAGGCCATGGCGCAGAGGGCCGATCGTGTCGGGGGACAGCCCGCCGTCGCTGAGCATTTGCCGGTAAAGCGCTGGCACCGATGCCATGATGGTGGGATTGAGGTCGGCAATCAGTTTGAGCCAGATCGACCGGTCGCGCGGGCCCGTGTAGACGATGGAACCGGCACCATTGGCCCAGGGGTCAAACAGGCCGGTGCCCAATGTGTAGGTCCAGTTGAAGGCGCCGGTGTGCAGAACTGTGTCTTCCGACGACAGGCCATACCAGCCCTGATACATGGGACGGCGGCCCCAGACCGCACGCTGGGCATGCAGGACGCCTTTGGGTCGGCCGGATGTACCCGATGTGTAAACCATATAGGCAGGCGTGTTGGCGGTGGTATCGGCATACTGGCCACGTTGGCCTGATTTGAACGCGGCAATATCCGCCGGCGTAACCAGCCGGCATGCGTCGGGCAGGGGCGGCAGATCGACTGTGCGCTCCACCCGCCATTCGTCAATGTCCACCACATGGAAACCGTGCATGCGAGACAGCTGCACATAGGCTTTGCGCCCGTCCTTGGACAGAGCGAAGGGCCGCACATTATCCTCGAATGTGATGTGGCGGGTCCATCTGTCGTTCGTGGCGTCGATTTCGTCGAGGGAGCCCCATAT
>JBCCVY010000086.1:0-11246 GCA_039194725.1 Pseudomonadota bacterium | reverse complement strand
GGCGGTGGCGGCGGCGGCGGACATGGCGGCGGCTGGGGCGGCTGGGGTGGCGGCGGCTTCGGCATTGTCATCAATCCGGGCCCGCAACGCTACTATGACGATGACCGCATTTCCTGTCGCACAGGCAAGCGCATTGTGCGCAACTCCGGTTATCGCCGGGTTCGCGTCATAGAGTGCAGGGGCAACACCTACACGTACAAGGGCAAGCGCGGCTCGAGGATCTACCGCCTTAGTGTGGATTCACTCGACGGCATCATCGTAGGACGCCGCCGGCTGTAACCGGCAGCCCGTTTATTTGCCGACACCACAACAAACAGATGCCCTCAACCCTATTCGGGTTGGGGGTTTCTTGTAGAATGATGGCGAACAGGCATGACAAATGATTCCGGATGTCATGTTTTGTTGCAACCTGTCTGGGTAAGGTTTTCACCTGACAATTGAGGGACCGGGACAATGCCCATGCCAGCCGAATACTGGAGTGCATCCAGGGACTTTGAAGCGTTTCTGATCGATGTGCGCGACACCTGTATGCTGCAGACCCACCATCAGGCCTACCACACGCTGCGCGCCGTGTTGCATGTGTTCCGCAATCACCTGTCACTCAACCAGGCCCTGGCGTTCGCGGACGTCCTGCCGCCTGTCACTAGGGCGATCTTTGTGGAAGGCTGGCAACCCGTCGACGACCCGCCGGCGTTTCCGGATCGCGATCAGCTTCAGCGGGAAGTAAAAGCTATCCGGCGCGATCACAATCTCGCACCCGCGAGCGCCATTGCCGACGTGGCTGCTGCGCTTCGCCGCTCGTCAATCAACAACGATGCGCTGGACCGGGTTCTGAAGGACTGCCCGGATGGTGCGTTGAATTTCTGGTGCGCAGGATGAGGTGATCAGAAAGCCAGGACCGATGCAGTTGCTGGTTTGCGACCGGGCGAATTTGTTGTTGTCAGCGTGCAGATACCGCCGGAAGAGCGAATTCGGTGATAATTTTCACTGGCAGTTTCCAGGCATCAGCTTGGTTGTAGTTGCCGGCAAACACGACCACAATCAGCTTGTTGGCGGGACTGATCATCAGGCGCTGCCCGCCATTGCCAAATCCGGCAACCCAGTAAGGCGGCTGTCCCTCCGCCGCCAACCACCAGAACAATCCGTAGCGAAGGCCGTCCGGCAGAATGGCATGCGGCGAGAATGACACCTCAAGCCAGTCTGCAGGAACGATTTGCTTGCCCTGCCAGACCCCATTGTCAAGAAGCAGGCGGCCTATTCGGCCCAGATCGTGAATGTTCAGGCGCAGCCCCGATGCAACAGATGGCACACCATCGGCTCCCGCCACCCATTCGAATTCATTGATACCGAGAGGCGTGAACAGTTTGCTTCTGGCATAGTCATCAATAGGCGCACCGGCACCTTGGGCGATCAGCCTGCCAATCAATGCAGTCGCCCCGCCATTGTAGGTCCACCGGTCTCCCGGTTCATCGACCATGGGGCGGTCCAACGCGAAACGATAGCGGTCTTTTGCCCTTTCCATGGCAATTTCGCTGTTGCGCGGGTCCGAGTAGGGCAGGTCCTCATTCCACTCGGTTCCCATCTTCATCGACAGAGCGTGGCGCACGCGTATCCGGCTGCGCTGCTGGTCGCCGGTCAGGTCAGGATAGTCGGGAAACTGCTGTAACAGGCTTTCATCCAGACCAGGTACTATGCCCTCTGACAGGGCGATGCCGTACAGCAGGCTGGTAATACTCTTAGTTACAGACCTCAAGTCATGCAGGCTGTCTTGGTTGTGTTCGACTGCGCCAAGGGGTGTGCCCCAGCGCTGGTCATTGCCAGGGTAGTATTTTTCGGCAAGAATCTTGCCTTTGTGGATGACCAGTACGCTGTGCAGACCATTGAGTTGACCGTCTGCAAAAGCCCTGTCCAAGCGGTCTTCCATACTGTTGTCCTTTGCCATTGCCGCCCCCGTCAGGATCAGCAAAGCTGCCATAAGGCCTGAAAAAATGTATGACGCCTGGCGCCTCATATCATGCATCTCCGGACATACGGGGCGTCAGGTGGCAATCTGCAGGCCTTCGATAGCCTGGGTCACTGCTCGCCGGGTGAGGCCGTCGCCATCTCTGGCGGTGTCCCATGCGGCCGTAATCGAGATGGCGGCCACACGGCCCGTCTCCATCAGCCGCTCCAGCGCTTGCCGCATCTCCGGGGCAGATGGCCCGCCTGTTGCTGGATAAAGGAATGCCGGAGCATGGTCGGCATCGATGATGTCGCTGTCGAAATGAACATAGAGCGGGCCCGGTGGCAGTGCTGCCGGGTCAAGGTCATCCAGGTGTTCAATGAAATGGATTCCAGATCCTTCCACCAGAGTCCGCTCGCCCGGATCAAGATCACGCCCGTCGCATAACACGACACGGGCATCAGCGATTGGGTCAAGTTTCACCGCCTGCATCATGCGCTGGTCACCGCGGCCGGTGAGCATGGCAAGCGGCATGCCGCCGAGAAACCCCGATGGCGACGTTTCCCAGGTGTTGAAGTCGCCATGGGAGTCCAGCCAGATCAGGCTGGGGTGAAGACCGTTGCGTTCAAGCCCCGCCATCACCGGGATTGTCTGGCAGCAATCACCCAGAACCGCGAACGGTCGGTTGCCGTCCGCAACGATGCCAGAGACGGTTGCGGCCAGTTCCCGGTGAATGGGTGCCAGGCTGTCCATCTGGTCGCCGCTGCCGGGACCGGCTGCGATCACAATGTCACCCGGCCTGCTGATCTGGGTGACCGCATCGGAGCGGCGATCCAGGAACATCGGCGAGACAACACGAATATCGTTCATAAAGCGCTCCTTCCGGCGCGGCGCGGCGACTGCAAGCCAGTTCCTAAAACACTGTGCCACATGCCAACAAGACCATTGCACTTAAGCGGCCAGCAGCTGTCACCCGATCCTGTCGGGTAGTCCCCGCCCATTGTTCCACCAGCGATTGGGGTTGTCGCTGCTGACATCATAGTCCGCCCGGCTGGCCCAGTCTTCACGAACAAAGATCACCGGTTCCTCATAGTGATGCACCTGCAGGATCGCGTCCATCACCTTCTCCAGGACAGGCAGGTCGCGCTCGACTGAAATCTTCAGTTCCACAACCGGATACGTCTCCGTCGCGCCGGTCTCGAAACCTTCTACATGGGTTGTCGTGGTCGATCCCGCTTCCGGCTGCGCTGTCTCCTTTCCGACCGCCGAAATGCTGGCGTTTCGCTGATAGCGCCCGAAACTCAGTGGATGAACCTGCATCACTGCGTCCAGGATCCTGTCCGTGTCTTCCGGCAACGTCTGGATTTCCAGTGTCCAGACGGGAACGAGCCTTCCGGACTTTGCCTCATAGTCTTTGAGGTCGTTCATAGGTCCCGCCTCCGATTGATGACATGCCGCGCCGCTCAGCACACTATCATCATGCTGCTGACAGCTGTTTGTCAGCAAGCATAAGAGCCAGGCGCAGATATGTTCAAATCAGTCTCCCGGACCGGACAGGCTTTTCATGTAGGCGAGCATATCGCTGATGGTCTCGACGCTGAGTTCAAACTGCGGCATGGCTGGGTGGCCGGTGACGATGCCCTCGGCGAAGGCCTCCGCGAGGCTGTCCATCGGATAGCGATTGTGCAGTGTGCGAAATGCTGGAGCTTCAGGCATATGACTGTCGTCACTGAGGCCGATTGCATGGCAACGGGCACAGTTTTGTTCAACGAACGTCTTGCCCTTCGCTGCATCGCCATAGGACTGGCTGTGAGCGGGTGAACCGGACAGCGTCAGCACAAATACAGATGCTGCCAGCACGGTGGGGACAGAAAGTCTGGTTTTTGCTTGCATTTTCGAGGTGGTATCGGATTGCCGGCCCAAATGCCTTGATCGGTGTCAAACCGAGTTAGCTCTGGAGATGCTGAGTAGCGAGATCGAAGATCAATTTCCCGCACTTCAGAAGTTCGTGCCAGTGACAGTCAAGCAGGGGCCCGGACTGCTTCCGACACTGGAGTAGGAGGGCTCACAACACCTCCACATTGCCGCATACACTGATCGCCTGACCCGAAATGTTCGCGCCCATCGGCGAACACAAAAACATTGCCTGGTTGGCGACGTCCTGTGCGCTGACCATGCGGTGCAGGGACACCTTGTTGATGTACTCACGTTCCATGTCGTCGTAAGAAACGCCAGCCGCTTCCGCACGGTCCGCAATCACCTTTTCAATGCGCGGACCCTCGACAATGCCGGGCAGCAGCGCGTTGACCCTAATGCCGTCGGAGCCCAGCTCGATCGCCAGGCTCTTGATCAGACCGATGACGGCCCACTTGCTGGCCGCATATGGCGTCCGCCAGGCATATCCGAGCCGGCCTGCCACCGAGGAAATGCCGATGATCGATGCTTCAGAGGACTGTTTGAGCAGTGGCACAGCGAGCCGGGCACAATAAAACTGGCCGTTGAGATTGACATCAATTGTGTCGCGCCATGCTTGAGTATCCAGGTCGCCGATACCGCCGGTGGGACCCGCAATGCCGGCATTGTTGATCAGCACGTCCAACCCGCCCAGGTGCGTTTTGACCTCCCCGAACAGGTTTGCGACCTGCGCTTCATCGGACACGTCGCATTTCGTGAGACCCCAATCGGAAAAGTTGCTCCTGCAATCCGCCAGCGCGGTATCGGACACATCACACACGTGCAGCCGTGCGCCGGCAGAGGCAAATGCCTCTGCGATCACCCGGCCAATGCCGCCACCGCCTGCCGTCACCAGCACGCGCAGGCCCGGTTTCAGTCCCATTGTCTCAGTCATGGTTCACTTCCCCCAAATGTGTCAGAAACCGACCTGGTCTCCGCCTTTGAGATCGAGCATTGCCCGGGCCTCGTCGGGAGTTGCGATATCCAGCGACAGGCCCTCCAGAACCTGGCGCATCTTGCTGACCTGCTCGGCATTGGATTTCGCCAGCTCGCCCGGCGCAATCCACAGCGAATCCTCCAGTCCGACACGCACATTGGCGCCTTGCGCCGCGCCCATGGAGGCCAGCGGTATCTGGTTCCTCCCGGCGCCCAGGATAGACCAGCGATAGCTGTCGCCGAACAGTCTGTCGGCAGTGCGCTTCATATGCATCAGGTCTTCCGGGTGCGCGCCGATGCCGCCGAGCAGGCCGAACACCGACTGGATGAACAACGGTGTCCGTGCCAGCCCCCGATCGACAAAATGAGCCAGGTTGTACAGATGGGATATGTCGTAGCACTCGAATTCGAAGCGGGTGCCGTTGTCATTGCCGACACGCAGGATCGTCTCAATGTCATTGAAGGTGTTCTTGAACACCAGGTCGCGGGAGTTTTCCAAATGTGCCCGTTCCCAGTCATGGGTGAAGTCCGAAAACCGATCGAGCATCGGATAGAGTCCGAAATTCATCGATCCCATGTTCATGGAGGCGACCTCCGGCTTGAACACAGCGGCAGGACGCATGCGCTCTTCCACCGTCATATGCGGGCTGCCGCCGGTGGTGATGTTGATCACTGCCTTGCTCGACTGCTTGATGCGCGGCAGGAATTTCTCGAACACCTTCGGGTCTTGTGTCGGGCGTCCTGTATCCGGGTCCCGCGCATGCAGGTGGATGATCGCGGCACCTGCTTCTGCCGCCGCAATGCCGGCCTCGGCTATCTCATCCGGCGTAACCGGCAGATGCGGCGACATGGAAGGTGTATGGATGGCGCCCGTGACAGCGCAGGTAATGATGACTTTGCGTTTTGGCTTTGCCATAGGCGCGATTGTTCCTGTTGTTCGTGGAGTGAACTGGTGGACAGCTTGATGATGATCACACACTGTAGCAACGGGTCAATGAAGTTGTGCCCATTGTGTGCGGTGAATGACCCGCTTATGCTGCCAGCATCATGATACGCACTGCCTGAACACAACGATTTCCCAGCAACGTCTTTGACCGTCGCCAAACAGGTTGCGATGGCGTGCGGATCAGACACTCTCTTTCACTTTGCAAACGATGCTGAAAGCCGGCGACAATTCCGCAACCAAACCGGAATTGTCGGATGCGGGACTGCAATCGTCAGAAAACGAGGGCAACAATCATGTCTGATGACCTGTGGCGTTGGAGCGCCAACGAACTGTGTACTGCAATTCAAGCAAAAACCATATCCAGCCGCGAGGTGGTTCAGGCTCATCTCGACCGGATAGCGTCTGTTAACGGCACAGTTAATGCGGTCACGATTGTATTTGAGGCTGACGCGTTGGCGGCTGCCGACGCTGCCGACGCGGCAACAGTTTCCGGACAGCAAACCGGCCCTTTGCATGGCCTGCCGATTACCGTGAAGGAGAACATTGATGTGCGCGGGTCCGCCACGACCCATGGCATCGTAAGTCTTAAACACTCGATTGCGGAACACGATGCGCCGGTGATTGCACATCTCAAGGACGCTGGTGCCATCGTTGTCGGACGCACCAATACGCCGGATTTCGGTTTGCGCTGGCACACCGACAACGACCTGCACGGCGCGACACTGAACCCCTGGAATCCACTCCGGACGCCCGGAGGTTCAAGCGGTGGCGAAGCCGCCGCCCTTGCAACCGGCATGTCGCCGCTGGGCATTGGCAACGACATGGGCGGATCGACCAGGCAGCCTGCAGCAAATTGCGGCGTTGCTGGGTTGCGCCCGAGCACAGGCAAGGTATCGCGAATCTCGTCATGGATGTCCGCGGCTCCGCCGATGTTTTATGAACAGGTAGCCTGTGTAAATGGACCAATGGCCCGGCGTATCGGTGATTTGCGGTTGGCGCTGAAGGTCATGTGTCAACCTGATCCGGTCGACCCGGTGTGGACGCCGGCCGTCGCGCCGCCTGAATCCGAGGTGGCGAATTTGCGGGTTGGGCTGGTGAGTGATCCGTCAGGTGATGGAGTTGCGCCAGCTGTCAAGCGGGCGCTCGGCGCCGCCACAGCCGCTCTCACGCATGCCGGATACCAGGTCGAGGAAATTGCTCCACCGCTGATCGACGAGGCCGACGATACCATTCAACGCCTGGCAGACACCGAAATTGCTGCGTATTTCAAGCAGATACTGCCGATGATTTCCAGCGATGCGGCAACGGTCCTGAAATCCATCATTGCTGACAACGTCACTGATGCTTCAAGTTACCGCGATGCCATTGCGCAGCGCCACCGTATCGCTGCGGCATGGAGTGGCCTGATGTCGGCGTTTCCAATTGTTTTGGGGCCGGTATCAACGATGGAACCCTTTGAAGTGGGCTATGACACAGGGGGCCCCGCCGCAATGCGGCGCCTGATCCGTTCGCTCCGTCTTACCGAACTGTGTAATCTGTTGGGGCTGCCGAGCGTTGCGCTGCCGGTGTTGGTGGAGAACGGCGTTCCACTGGGTGTGCAGATCATTGGCAGGAAATTTGACGAGGACCGTTGTTTCGCTGCAGCCGAAGTCATTGAACAGGCTTGCCCTGTCTCCACGCCGATAGATCCGACCGTCATGACCTGACAACTGGACCCGTCAAGCGGGACACCTCACCAACTGCCCCAGAGTTGGACAGCGCAGGTAACGGTGACCATCATGCCGGCTCTGAAGGTCAATGATGTTGTCGACAATGCATCGGTCATGTGCCGCAACATTCTGGCAAGCCCAATGACGAATAGAAAAATTCTATCAACTACATCGCTACATGCGATTGGATTCTATTGCTGAAACCGCCCAGGTTTTTCTCAGACAACAGATGATCAGCCGGCCCTTGCCCGGGGCGATGCGACTGGTCAGCACCAACCGTCAAGGAGAAAGCCAGATGGATATCTTAGTCATTGCAGCCACAATCGGTGTATTCGCCGGTATGGGATTTGTCTTCTACCGCGCGTTTCGTGGCAAAGCGAACCAGGACACCGGCGGAACATAACGCCGTCCCGACACGGGGACCAACTGGCCTGGCGGAAGTCATCCGTCGGGCCGCTTTGCCTGGGCAGTCGCCGGCCGGCTTTGTCGGCAGCGCCTCCTTGAACTGTCGCGGGGCAGCTTGGAAAGCAAGGGCGCATAGATAACTGCTGGCATGTCTGCGCCACCATAAGTATCAACCTTTCGAGTGTATGCGAACTACGCTGGAACTGGATGGTGCAAGCCTTGCTGACGCAAAGGTTGCCGGCCTCCGAAACCCGGTCTGGATAGACAAGGCTATCGACCATGAAGCCATGGTGGATGGTCTCCTGAACGAGCTTGATGATGCGGGAAAAGTGCTTGACGGGTGATCCCAATCCCAGCACATTTTCAGCGCATTGTTTGCCTATACAGGATGATCGTTATCCTTCCTACAGCGGAGAAATCGCTTGGACGTAGTTTTAGCAGGTATGTCCACGGTTGTTCCTGACGCCAAGCTGCCACAAGATCTGGTTTTGGATTGGGCTCGCCGGACCCTGGGCAGCAGGTTTGCCCAATTTGAGAGGATGTCGAAAACATTCGACAATGCCGGTATCGAGTCCCGCTACGCAGTGGCCGACATATCCTGGTTTGAAACGCCAAAATCCTGGCCGGAACGCAATTCTGTTTATCTCGAAGGCGCGACGCAGCTGTTTATCAGGGCGGCGACCGGTGCTCTGGACGACGCCGGCTGGGAAGCGGACGACGTTGATGCCATCGTAACGGTGTCCTCGACCGGCATTGCCACCCCGACCCTCGAAGCGCGTGCCCACCTGGAACTCGGGTTTCGCGAGGACGTAACCCGCATACCGGTGTTCGGGCTCGGCTGTGCCGGCGGTGTTTCGGGCCTGGCCATCGCCCGGGATTTCGCTGCTGCCCACGAAGGGACCAGGGTTCTCATGGTTGCCGTTGAAGCGTGCACAGTTTCGTTCTGCGCCGGCACGCCGCGCAAGGCGGACATCATCGGCTCAGCCATATTCGGCGATGGTGCAGCGGCTGTGTGTGTCACCAGCGAAAACGGCGGCCTGAACGGATTCAATGGCCATAACGGATATAATGGCCGCAGCGGCCAAAATGGACATAACGGCCACAGCGCGCGCAATGGACACAATGGCAGCAATGGCCATGCCAAGATCAATGGCAGCCACGGGAGCAAGCCTCAAAAGGGCCACAACCAGCACAACGGCAACAAGATTTTCATCGGCAGGGGAACTCAGAAGATGTGGCCGGATACCCTGTCGATCATGGGCTGGGAGGTTGATGAAGACAGCCTCGGCGTGGTGTTTGACAAGTCGATACCGACCTTTACCGAGGAAAACTTCTCTTCCGCTGTCAACGGTGCGCTGGCGAAGCTCGGCAAGGACATCTCTCAGATTGACCGTTTTGTCTGCCATCCCGGCGGCACCAAGGTTATCCAGGCGATTGAACAGTGCCTCGAACTGCAACCCGACAGCCTGGACGAAGAACGCGATGTGCTGCGCAATTTCGGCAACATGTCGGCGCCAACGGTCTTGTTTGTCCTGCAGCAAGTGCTGGAAAAGGAACAGACCGGCGACATGCTGATGTGCGCGCTGGGGCCCGGCTTCACCGCGTCATTCCTGCCGATTTCAAGAGCGTAGAATGTCGATCTCCATTCCTGCCTTGTGCCTCCTGATCTTTCTTGTGGTCCAGCGGCTCGGCGAACTGGTTCTGGCGCGGCGAAATACCAGGAGGCTGCTGGAGAAAGGCGCCTTTGAAACCGGTGCTGAGCATTATCCCCTGATGATCGCGCTGCACACATCCTGGCTGCTGGCCCTGGTGTATTATGGCATCGACCAGCCGGTTTCCATTGGTTGGCTGGCAGTGTTTGCCGTGTTGCAGCTGCTGCGGGCCTGGATCATCTTCAGCCTTGGCGGCAGGTGGACGACACGGATCATTGTGGTCAGCGACCCGCTAGTTACCAAGGGGCCGTTCGCCTGGGTCAAGCACCCCAACTACCTGGTGGTGATTGCCGAAATCCTGACTGTGCCGATGATCCTAGGCCTGCCGGTAGTGGCGGCGGTTTTTTCAGCCCTGAACGCCGCCATGCTGACGATACGCATAAGCGCTGAGGAAGCCGCGATCAGGCGATACAGGTAGTGTCCCGACCCTAGGTCGAGTGCCTGGTCCGGCGCACAAACGGAATCAGCAGGATGCCAATCGCCGTCAGTGCGGCCACCATGGCCCAGGCATCGTTGATGGCCAGGGTGAGGCCGGCCTTTTCCACTTCCGGACGGATCATCTCCACGATGCTTTCAGGCGGCACAAAGGCAACCGAAGGTATTTCATGTATGGAGATGTCGGCGAACGCGGCAGCGTCCGGGTCCAGTTCAACCAGTTTCAGGCCGATGTCCTTCGAGTGCATCTCCACCCGCTGCCAGATCACCGTATCGATGAGGGCTACCCCGATGGCGCCTCCGAGGTTGCGCATCAGGTTGAACAGAGCGCTGCCGTCGGGAACCTTGTCCTCGGCGAGCAGCCCCAGTGCAATGCGCGTCGGCGGCAGCAGGCAGAACATGATGGCACAGCCGCGCAACACCTGCGGCCAGAACATGCCGTCGAAATCCGTCGCTGCCGTCTGAAAGAAACTCCAGCCGAGACCAGCGGCAAAACACAAAAAACCGCCCGCCGTCAGCAGCCGCGCGTCGATGCGCTGTTCCAGCTGCACAGCCACCGGAGCTGCCAGCAGCTGTGCAACACCGGTCACCAGCATCACCAGGCCGATGTCCAGCGGACCATGCCCGCGCACCAGACCGAGAAACACCGGCATCAGGTAGACCGAGCCGAACAGCCCCATGCCGAAGATGAAACTGAGTGCACACGCGATGGCGAAGTTGCGGTCGCGAAACAAGCCCAGATCCGCAATGGGCAGGTCCCGCCGCAGTGACCGCACCACGAAGCCGGACAGCGAAACAACAACCGTTGCCAGCAGGCACAGGATGAGCAGTGAAGCCCAGCCGCGTTCAGGGGCCTCCTTGAGCGAGATTTCCAGGAACGCAAGGCCAAGCGCCAGGGCGGCAAGCCCGAGCCAGTCCATGCGCCGCAAAAGCTTCAAATCGCCGGAGGCCCGCGGCAGCAGGACCGCTGCCACGGCCACCGAGGCTATGCCGGGCAGCACGTTGACCAGGAACAGCCATGGCCAGCTGTACGTCTGGGTGATGAAGCCGCCGACCGTTGGTCCGAGCGTGGGAGCGAGCACAGCGAGCACGCCGGCAATCGTCGTGGCAATGCCCTGCTGCTGCACCGGGAACATCAGGAAGACGGCTGAAAACACCAGCGGAATGAGGCATCCGCCGGCCAGTCCCTGCAGGATACGGAAGAAAAT
>JBCCVY010000085.1:0-11251 GCA_039194725.1 Pseudomonadota bacterium | reverse complement strand
GATTCCGCGGCCCTTTTTAGCGCAGGTTCCGGCCATATTGAAACGCTCGACCGATGCCCCACATCGCTCTGCACTTCGCGCCTTGCATATGGACTGATTTGGCTCCATCAAGCGATTCAATATGGCCGGAACCTGCGCTAGTTTGCGCATCGCTGTCATGTCCAAATAATAGGTCAGCAATATTGACATAAATTCGCGATGAGCGCAGCATCCTTCGTCTGACTCTAGACCGGAGGCCGCCATGACCGATACGCTGAAGCTGGCAACACGTACCTCACGCATGCATGCGTCCGAGATCCGCGAACTGCTGAAATTGCTCGGCCGGCCGGACATCATCTCGTTTGCCGGCGGTATTCCCGATCCGGAACTGTTTCCAGCCGACGCATTTCGCGACGCGTTCGATGCCATCATGTCGGGGCCTGAGCAACAGGCGGCGCTGCAATATGCGCCCAGCGAGGGGTATGGGCCGCTGAGGCAGTGGCTGGTTCAGTACATGGGGCGCATCGGTGTGCCGTGCGAGCTTGAGAATATTGTCATGATGTCGGGATCGCAACAGGCGCTGGACTATCTCGGCAAGCTGTTTCTGAATCCAAACGACACCGCGCTGGTGACATGGCCCACCTATATGGGCGCGCTGCTGGCTTTCAATCCCTATGAGCCGGTCTATGACCGCCTTGCTCTGCTGGGCAACCGGTCGGCGAGCGATTTCAGGGAAAACGCCAGCGCGGCGGGAGGTGACGTTAAATTCGCCTACATGTCGTCCGATTTCGTCAATCCGACCGGCGAAACCCTGACTTTGGCGCAGCGCAACCGGGCTCTGGATCTGGCTGACGATCTGGATATCGCGCTGATCGAGGACGGTGCCTACCAGGAACTGCGCTATGACGGAGACGCAATCCCGCCCATCCAGGCACTGGACGTCGAGCGCTGCGGCAGCATCAACGAGGCCCGCACCATCTATTGCGGGACATTTTCGAAAACCCTGTCGCCGGGATTGCGGGTCGGCTGGGTGTGCGCCCGGCGCGATGTCGTCGACCGGCTGGTCATGATGAAGCAGGCCGCAGACCTGCACTCGGCGACCATCAACCAGATGGCCACCAACCAGGTTGCCCGGGACTGTTTCGATGCCCAGGTCCGCAAGGCCAACGCCGTTTACCGCGAACGCCGCGACTGCATGCTGGCGGCGCTGTCAAAACACATGCCCGACGGTGTTTCCTGGACCAGGCCCGAAGGCGGCATGTTCATCTGGGTCACGCTGCCCGATGGCATCGATGCCGCCGACCTGCTGAGCCGCTCGCTGGAAACCGAGAAAGTGGCATTTGTGCCGGGGCGTCCGTTCTTTGCCGATGGCAGCAATGAGAACACGCTGCGCCTGAGTTATTCGTGCATGTCCAAGGACCAGATCGAGGAAGGCATTGTCCGTCTTGGCCGCTTGCTGCGCGCCGCCATGCCTGCTGCCGCGTGAGCCCGGCGCTGCGCAAGGCCGTCGCCGCAGACGCGGGCACCCTGAGTGACCTGTCGTTTCGCTCAAAGGCATCCAACGGCTATGACGCTGACTTCATGGACGCGTGCCGGGAAGAGCTGGCGGTAACTGCTCAAACTATTGCCGAAGGTGAAATCTGGGTGGCGGAAGCCCGCGGCAAGGCTGTTGGTTTCTTCGACATCCGGCTGGAAAATGACGCGCTCGAGGTTTATTCCTTGTATGTCGACCCCGATGTCAAACGCGCCGGTATCGGGCGGACACTGTGGGCGGCGCTGGAGGAAAGGGCGGTAGCCATGGCAGCCAAGGCGATAGAACTGGATGCTGATCCTGCCGCAGTGAGCTTTTACACGGCAATGGGATGCGCAGTTATTGGTGAAGCACCGTCCGGTTCCATACCGGGTCGGATGTTGCCGCGCATGCGCAAATGGCTGTAGCGCGCAAAGCTGTCGAAGCGCAACCGGAGATCATTCCTGTTAACTCATGTGATCTTTCGGTCACGGACGTGCCGTGGGCATGGGCTGAAGACAACGCTTCTGCGGTCAAGCGGTTCTGGAACAAGGCAATTGTCGACAAACCGGCCCTGTTCAATGGCCCGGTACTGGTCATGGGCCGGCACACGCTTGGTGACGGATGCTTGACTGGTGAGGTTTACCGGACCGATTTTGCTTCATTCCTGTACTGCAAGGACAAGGGCTTGCCGGCAGATGCCGGCATCCGCAACGTGTTCGGCTGCGCGGTCGTGCGCTCGGCAGAAGGTCACCTGCTGTTCGGCCGCATGGCGCCTTACACGGCCACCAGCGGCCGGGTCTACCCGATGGCCGGCACGCCGGACCCGGATGACATCAAGGACGGCAAGCTCGATATCGAAGGCTCGATGCAGCGCGAGCTGCGCGAAGAAGCCGGACTGTCGACCTCGGATGCCACCCGGCAGCCGGGGTACATGCTGATCGAGGATGCAGGCATGAGCGCGCTGTGCGCGGTGTTTGACTTCGACCTGCCGTCACGCGACCTGAAGGCCCGCATGATGGCCCACATCGACCTGCAGGAGCAGCCGGAACTGGACGAGATCGTCGTCTTCCGCCGCGCCGGTTTCCATGTCCACCACCGCATGCCGGGCTTTGCCCGTACACTGGTGCAACATCTGCTGGAATGAAGCCAGTTGTTGCGTATGTCAAACCGCACCAGCGCGAGGTTGGTGAGTGATGGTCGCAAGGGATGATGGAAATGGCAGAGAGCTACAATCCCGATAACCTATGGCAGCCGTTCGGGGCCTTCTCCATGATGGTGATGCAAGGGTCCGGACAGGTTGTTCACCTCAAAGGGCAAGTGTCGCTGGATGCTGTGGGCACAATTCTGGGACCCGGCGACATGCGCATCCAGGTGCGTCAGGTGTTTACAAACATCGAGACCGCACTGGCGGCGGTGGGCGGCAAAATGAGCGACGTCATTTCCCTGGTGCACTACACCACCGACATTCAGGCCTTCATGCAGACGGGTGACATCAGGCAGGAATTCTTTGCCGAACCGTATCCGGTGACCACGACGGTCGAGGTCGCCGCACTTTACGATCCAGACCTGGTCATTGAGATAACCGCAGTGGCTGAGGTTCCAAAGGACCGCTACAGGGCTCCGGCAGCAGCGCAAGCCATGCATCAGTAGCGAAACCTGCGGCCGTTGTCGTCAGGCGTGGCTGTTGCTCATTGCATTACGCGGCCTTGCTGCGGGCCCGGGCGTATTCCAGCAGGGCGTCGTCGCTGACCGGGTCTATCGGGGTGAAGTCGCGGTGCGCGATCCAGTCCTCGCGGTTGAACTTGGTGATGTGGTTCGACATCGCGTTCAGGGTCAGGTAGACGATCTTGCGCGGGTAGGGGGTGATGTTCGGTGGGCTGGCGTGCACCAGGTTGCCGTGGAACATCATCACCGACCCGGCAGGGCCGGTGGGCGCGATGATGCCGCCGGCATCGGCAAGCTCGCTCACCATGTCATTGTCTAGCGTCCACAGCGGATAGGACGTGGTGGTGGTGTCGTGCGAGGCATCAAGCGTGCCGCGCTTGTGGCTCTTCGGGATAAACATCAAAGGTCCGTTGATCGCCATCACGTCGTCCAGGAACACGGCAATGTTCATGGCACGGGGCTCCGGCATGCCGTCATCGCGCGCCCAGGTGCCATAGTCCTGGTGCCACTGCCAGACCGCGCCGTCAAACGGCGCCTTGGCGTTGATCTTGTACTGGTGCATGTAAACCTGCTCGCCAAACAACTGGCTGACCGGGTTGATCAGGCGCGGATGCGAACCCAGAAGGCGGAAGGCTTCATTATAGGTGTGGGCGGCGAAGGCGGTGCGTGGTGCACCGGAATCCTCGCGCCAGACTTCCTTGCGGTCGGACTTGTAGATCTCTTCGGCCTCGTCTCGCAGGACCTGGATTTCAGCTTCCGAGAAACAGGCCGGTGTGAACAGGTATCCAAGCTCGTCAAATTCTGCCAGTTGCTGATCGGTCAGCTTCATCGGGCGTCCTCCACAGGTTGTCGTTCTGGACAACCAGAATGAAAGACTGGGCGCGATCTGTCTACTGTCATGCCCGGCCAGCATTCCAACGGACCGGGCATGACAGGGTTTGCGTCTTACGCAGCCCTGATGCTGGCATGGGCGCACTTGGCGAACACCTCGCCGACGTGGCGGTGGTCGGTGCCGCAACACCCGCCGAGCACCGAGAAGTTCGGATACTGGCTGGTCAGAGCCGCGTGCAGGTTGCCGAACTCTTCTGGGTCACCCGCATCCAGTTCGGTACTGGCATCGAGCTCTTCATGCGACAAGCGTGAGGCATTTGCCCGAATGCCCTTGAGACGGTCCATCCACGCGGCGCCTGGCTCCAGAATATCGGCAAAGTGGTCGGGATGGGCACAGTTGATCATGTAGTAGGCAGGCGCCGACCGGGTCACCTCGTCTACGGTCATGATCGCATCCTTCAGGCTTTGACCGGTCGGCAGCTTGCCGTCGTTTTCCACTGTAAAGGCAATCACTGACGGGATGCCGGCTGCGTGCGCCGCAAGGGCGATGCCGGCGCCTTCCTGCATGTTGGTCATGGTCATCGCGGTGACCATGTCGGCTTCGGTTTCGGCATAGGTGTTGATTTGCACGGCGTGATAGTTGTGGGCCTCTTCAACGGTCATGGCGGTGTCGGCCTGGTAACCGTCACCGCGCGGCCCGATGCATCCAGACAGTACCATCGGAGAGGTGTCCGTTTCGATCTGGGTGCGAATCTCGTTCATCAGCCGGATGGATTCGCGGTTGACCGCAGCCAGGTCCTCGGCGTTGTGGCCAAGCTCCGCACCCCAGTCGGCATTGGCGCGCCAGCCGACGCTTTCAAAGATGAAACCGGCATTGGCCTTAATCGCGATGTTGGCATATTGCCGGTAGTAGTCGCGCAGCCGGGTGCGTCCCGATGTTTCGGCGATCAGCGGATAAGATGCAAAGCAGGGCAAGTCTATGCCATCCAGAAATACCAACGTGGTTTCCAGTCCGCCGTCGAGAAGGAATTGCTTGCCTTTTCCCATCGGCAGGTCGTGGCGGTATTTTGCCATGATGAACTCTCCATGTAGTGGTGGATTTGAATTGCGCCGGAACATGTCAGGCCACTGATCACGAAGATGTGAGGAAACGCACATTGGCCTTGCAGGTGGCTATCGGCGCCAGCCGCTGTTCAAACGCTGGCCTCCGGGCCGGGTCAGCAAGATTTGTCACCCTGACAAAACGCGCATTGATCGCCTATTGATTATATGTCAGCAATGCTGACCTATAATCATCGTCACGGGAGATGCCGGCCAATGCAATACCCATTTCACACGCTGGATGTGTTCACCACGGAAGCCTTTACGGGAAATCCGCTAGCGGTGGTGCTTGAGGCGCAGTCGCTGGACGATGCGCAGATGCAGAAAATTGCTGCTGAATTCAACCTGTCCGAAACAGTGTTCGTGTTGCCGCCTGATGATGAGACCAATACCGCGAAGCTGCGTATTTTCACGCCGGCGCGTGAACTGTCTTTCGCCGGGCACCCGACGGTCGGTGCGGCAATTCTGCTGGCGGAGCTGTTCGGTATCAAGGACGAGATCCGGCTTGAAGAACAGGTCGGCCTGGTGCCGGTTGCGCTTGAAGCCCGGGATGACGGCATGTTTGCCCGGTTTTCTGCTGCCGTCATGCCCGAGCCATGGACCAACGTGCCGTCCGACAAGAAGATTGCCGCGGCCCTGTCCCTGAACGAGCATCAGATCGGCTTCGGCACCCATCGCGCCAGCGTGTTTGATCCCGGCAATCATCCGGTGCTGTATGTTCCGCTGGAAGATCGCGCGGCGCTGAGCGAGGCCAAGACGTCCATTGCCGACTGGCCTGACCTGGGCGCAGCCGGTGCGTTTCTGGCCTATCTTTATTGCGAGAGCGCAACCGGCACCGGGGTCGACTACCATGCCCGCGCCTTTGCGCCTTTGTCCGGTATCCCGGAAGACCCGGCTACCGGATCTGCTGCGGCGGGCTTGCCTGGGCCATTGCTGAGCTATGAAGGGCCCTGGGAAGGCACCCGGGGCTGGGTCATCATGCAGGGCGAGGACATGAACCGCGCCAGCCGAATTGAACTGGAGGCAGATGCTGCCAAGGGTGGTTTGACAGGTGTTCGCGTCGGCGGTCACGCGGTCAATGTGAGTTCCGGCAAGCTCGACCTCACATAATGTTCCGGTCAAGCGAAACCGCCCCGTAAAGTTGTTTTAACCTTGGCCGGGCATGTTCGATTGGTGTTGGAGCCCTTTGAAAGAACTGGCGAATACGCATTGCCTGAACGCGACAACGGACACTGGTATCGATGCCACGGCTTGCTGGTGTGGTCGGCCTTCCAGATTCCGCAGATGCTGGCGGCGGCGAGCCCGGGCGTGCCGGACATACGCATTGAATCCGGTCCGGAAGCGGCACGTGTGGTCGCACTGGCCCGCGCCAAACCGGATTCAGGGCCTGGCGTCGTCTGGAAGGGGCCCGATGGCGGCTTGTGTTTCAGCGTGGCTGAGGTCGGTGACTTCTGGATACCGGACGGACATACCATCGCCATAACCCGCAACAGTGCGGCCGATGACCAGACACTTGCCCTTTACACGATGGGAAGCGCGCTGGGGCTGGCGCTGGTGTTGCAGGACTGCCTTGTGCTGCATTGTGCGTCACTGGCTGTAAACGGCGGCGCGATGCTGGTGCTCGGAGCTTCCGGGGCAGGCAAATCAACCCTGGCCCAGCAGCTGTCGATGAACGGGTTTGGCGCACTGGGCGATGACACCTGTGCATTGTGGACCGCGAACGATCAATCCGCACCTGTAGCCTATCCGTCCGGGACGGCTTTCAAGCTGTGGCGCAATGCGCTTGACGCAGCCGGCATCGATGCAGCCGGAAAGCAGTCGGTCGGGGAGCGGCTGGACAAGTACTTTGTCGCCGATGCCCGCGCGGCTGATGACCGGCCGCATGCGGTCAATCGCCTTATCGTGCTGGAAAAGTGCACTGACGGCAACCGTGGGCCAATGCTGGAGCCGCTGGACAAGCTGGACGCCATGCAGGCGGTCACCGAACATGTCTACCGTCCGCAGTTTGTCGGCGCACTTGGGCTGTGGGATGGCCAGTTCAGTCGGATCGGCAAACTGGTGGCAGCAACGCAGGTGTTGCGCCTGACGCGTCCATGGGGACATGAGTTCATGCCAGAGGTCATTGACCTGCTGACCACGCAACAATCGTGATTTTCCCTACAGCAGGTCCAGTTCGGTCTCGCCGCGAACATAGGCGAAATTGAAGCTGTCCTCGGTCAAGGTGTCGGTGAAATCCTGAAGCCGCATTGTGGAGCGTCCCACCGAGACAAAGGTGTCGGATCCGAACTGACGGATATTGAGGTCGTCAAAATCCAAATTGCTCGACGCTCTGAACAGGATCGTATCTCCCTCCGCGATGCTGAAATCAGTAATGGTATCCCGGCGCCCGAACACGAACCAGTCCGCATCATCGCCACCGGTCAGGGTGTCGCGCCCGCCGCCGCCGTTCAGGAAGTCTGTTCCGGCGCCGCCGTTCAAGGTGTCGCGTCCGCTTCCGCCGTTGAGCAAGTCTGTGCCGGCACCACCGTTTATCGTGTCGCGTCCGCCACGGCCATGTATGAAGTCGCTGCCGTCGTCGCCATCAAGGGTGTCGGCGCTTCGGGTGCCGCGGATGATTTCAGGCAGGACCGGATCGCCGGGAGGACCTGAAGACGGGCCATTGGCAAAGAACACCGACGCCAGAGAACCGCCATCCTCGATGAAGGCTGACAGCGCGTTATAGGATACGCCTCTCAGCGTGATGGTGCCGCCTTCGGTCGGGTCTGTGTAGACAATGTCGCGGTTGGGGTTGCTCAACGCTCTGACGGCAATGATCTGTGCGATTTGTGCCAGGCTGACGCCGGTGTTTTCCAGCAGCACGATGTCAGTTCCCAGTTCAAAATCCATGATCCTGTCATTGCCGTCGATCTCACCGGCTTCAAAGTAGAACACGTCCGTATCGGCACCGCCAGTGAGCCGGTCGGAACCTCGGCCGCCATTCAGTATGTCGAAGCCGTCGCCGCCCTCCAGCCGGTCTCTTCCGGCACGTCCCTCCAGCGCATCCATGCCGTCGCCACCGACAAGCCGATCATTCCGATTGCCGCCTATGATGCGGTCGTCCGTGCCGGCGCCGATGATGACGTTCCGGTGGTTGCTGGCTCCCATGACGCCTTCGATCGACACCCAGGTGTCACTTGCGCGCTCACCCCTGGAGTTTCCCGCAGCGTCGAAAAAAATCCGCTGACGGCTAGCGGCGTCGCTGTAGTCAGCAAAATCAATACCGTCGCCACCGTCCAGGATGTCAGCCTGTCCACCGTCGGTGCCGTTCAGCACATCGTGGCCGAGGCCGCCGAACAGGCTGTCGCTGCCGAGCCCGCCGGAAATGAAGTCGGCCCCGTCAAGGCCGTTTATCGTGTCATTGCCATTGAGGTTGTTGTTGCCGGCAGAATTGTTGCCGGGTTCAATGATGTCGGCGCCTGCCGTCCCGTTGATCGTTACCATTTTTCCGCCCCTTAATACATACAACTACACTTTGAGAAATCGCCTGTTCGCAGCCTGTTTCGGCATGGACCAGAGATAAATGAGCTCATATCAGGTCCAATTCGGTCTCGCCGCGTACATAGGCGAAGTTGAAGCTGTCTTCGGTCAGGGTGTCGGAGAAATCCTCCAACCGCATTTTGGCGCGGCCAACCGAGATCAGGGTGTCGGACCCGACCTGGCGGATATTGAGGTCGTCGAAGTCCAGATCTCTTGATGCCCTGAACAGAATCGTGTCGCCGTCTTCAACGCTGAAATCGGTGATGACATCGCGCCGACCGAACACGAACCAGTCGGCACCTTCACCGCCGGTGAGTATATCGCGACCGCGTCCGCCGTTCAGAAAATCTCCGCCGTCTCCGCCCAGCAGGACATCACGCCCGCCGCGCCCTGACAGGAAGTCGACGCCGTCGGTTCCTTCGAGTGTATCGGCACGCCTGGTGCCGCGGATTATTTCAGGCATTGCCGGTTCGATCGGTATCCCGGACTGGGAACCGGATGCTGAGGCGCCGACATAGAACACCGAGGCCAGTGCGCCGCCATTGTCGAGAAAGGCAGTCAGCGCATTGTAGGATACTCCCTTGAAGGTGATCGTGCCGCCTTCGGCCGGATCGGTGTAAACAATGTCGCCGTTCGGATTTGTCAATGAATTGCTGGCGATGATCTGTCCGACCTGCTCCAGCGTGACGCCAGTTTTCTCAAGAAACACCAAGTCTGTTCCCAGTTCAAAATCCAGTATCTGGTCATCTCCATCCATCTCGCCGGCTTCAAAGTAGAAGATGTCGGTGTCTGCGCCGCCCGTCAGCTTGTCGGACCCGCGGCCGCCATTCAGAATGTCAAAGCCATCGCCGCCAAACAGCTGATCCTTGCCCAAGCGTCCTTCCAGAACGTCCATGCCGTCGCGGCCGTACAGCTTGTCTTTCTTGTTGCCGCCGATAATGCGGTCGTCAGTGTCTGCGCCGTAAATATCGTTCTTGGATTTGGTGGAGCCCATAACGCCTTCTATGGAGATCCAGGTGTCTTTCGAACGTTCGCCTTCAGACTTGTCTGCGTCGTCGAAATAGATTTTTTGCCTGCCTTTGGCGTCACGGTAGTCGACGAAGTCTATGCCGGCCCCGCCGTCAAGGATATCTTCCTGCTTGTTGTCGACACCGTCGAGAATGTCATTGCCGTCACCGCCGAACAGGCTGTCCTTGTCCGCTCCGCCGACTAGAATGTCGTCGCCGGTGCCGCCATTGATGATGTCGTCGCCCTTGCCACCAAACAGCTGGTCATCATCTTCGCCGCCATTGATGGTGTCTTTGTCCTCGCCGCCTGTGACAACGTCATCGCCCGGACCTGCATTGACCAAATCGTCGCCCTTGCCGGCGTCAATGTCGTCATCGCCGGCGAAACCGTTGATGATGTCATCATCCTCGAGATTGTTGTTGCCGGCGGAGTTGTTGCCAGGTGCTATGGTGTCGTCGCCAGCCGTCCCGTTGATCGTCGCCATTATGTGTTACCTCTAGCGCGCGAGTCCCTGTCAGCGCATGTTCTTGTCATTTTGATACAGCGATTATTTCGAATAATCCGAGTATTAACTAATTTTATTGAAGCTGTTTATAATAGTTAATTATTTTATAATTCTTCTCTCTCAGGTTAGTCGTTTCAAGGGCAGACAATATGTGTCGCCGGGTAAATTTTTATTAAAGACTCTATGTTTATTAATCGTTGATCTGAAAGTTTGTAATTGAGTAGCGTGGAGTACAGACGTGCGTAACCTGAAGGACGGTGGACCGTCGCCAATGGCTCATGATGAGCCTGACCATCAGCTGAAAACCAAAAAGACCTGGATCAAACCGCGCTTGCGGTCCGTGCCGGTGCTGGCGATCACAAGAGGGTCACTCCCGCACAACACCAACGACAATCCGATCTTCCCGCAAGAACTCGGACCGTCGTAAATCATGACTGGATTAATTGCCGGACTGATCTCATTCACCGGTCGCAGTTCCCGCACCGCCGCGGACAAGCTGGCGGCTGCGCTGAAGAACAACGCCTCGTGCACCGAACCTGAGGTTTACTGCGACGGCACTGCTGTGTTGCTGCAATGCGATCTGCGCACGCCGGGTGCGCAGACTGCTGCGGGGCGCGCCCCGATACCGAGACCCGGCCCCGGCGTGCTGGTCTCTGACCGCAGGCTGTACAACCATATCGAGTTGGCCGACAGCCTGGGCCTTGCCCATGAGGCAAGCGCAGCCGAAACATTGTCCCGCGCGCTGGCCTCAGAACGGGACCCGGCTGCCGGACTTGCGCGGATTGACGGAGACTTCGCACTGGCCCTGTGGAAGCCTGAGGCCCGCAGCCTGCTGCTGGCCCGGGACGGGATTGGTGTGCGGCCACTGTTTTATTGCCATCGCCGTGACGAGTATCTGGCCTTTGCCTCTTTGCAGTCCGTGCTTTGTGACGCCGGGTTTGCCGGCAATGCACCCGACCACGATGCCGTGGTCCAGTTGGCGGTTGGCGACCATAACACCGGAGAGCGCACGTTCCTGCGCGATGTCCGCAGGGTCATGCCGGGAACGATGCTGATGTTTGAGCACGACCAGCTGCGTTCGAAGACCTATTGGAAACTCGAGCCCGGGCAGGCCATTTCGGCCTCGATTCCCG
>JBCCVY010000084.1:0-11267 GCA_039194725.1 Pseudomonadota bacterium | reverse complement strand
TTCTTCGGCTGGTGGATCTACTGGGCGTTTCCAAATGGCCCGGGCTTCATTGGCGGCCTGGAAGACGGATCCGCCAACGCGGCATGGTCCCCGACCATGGCCACAAACCTGAGCGACCGCATCACCGGCGTGTTCTGGGCGGCCTTCCTGCTGTTCTCCTGGACCGCGGCCTCGATTGTGTCCGGGTCGGTTATCGAGCGCATTCGTTCAACCGCGTTCTGGATCCATGCCGTGCTGATCGGATCGGTGTTCTGGATCATCGACGCAGCATGGGGCTGGCACTATGCCGGCTGGATGGTCAAGGTTCTCGGATACCACGACGCCTATGCATCCGGTGTGATCCATGCCATTGCCGGCGGTTATGCGCTGGGTGTGCTGGTGGTCCTCGGGCCACGCCTCGGCAAGTTTGCCGCCGACGGCACGCCGCGTGACATCCCGCCGCACAATCCGTGTCTGGTCACCATCGGCCTGTTCCTGATCTACACCGGTTTCTGGGGCTTCTATGCCGCCTGCAACGTGCCGATCATCTCGCCGGAAGTCATTGACGGCCAGATCACCGGCGTGACGTGGACAGCAACCAACATCTATCTCGGCCCGACCACGCTGGGTGCGATAACCTTCAACTTCCTGATGTCACTGTCAGGCGGACTGCTGGTCGCCTACATCGTGTCCAAGGGTGATGCATTCTGGACATATTCCGGCGGCCTAGCAGGGATCATCACCGCATCCGCCGGCAACGATCTCTATCACCCAATACAGGCCATGTTCATCGCCGGCTTCGGTGCCTATTGCGCCTACAAGCTGCACTACTGGGTCGAGCGCAAGTTCAAGATCGACGATGCTGTTGGTGCCGTCGCGGTGCACGGCTATGCCGGTTTCATCGGCGTGTGCATTGCCGGCTTCATGCTCTGGGGCCAGCCTTCGTCACCATATGAAGGCTATGCGACCATCAACCCGCTTGGCCAGTTCCTCGGTGCGGTGATCATGTTTGGCGTGCTTGGCTTCGTGCCGGCGTTCATTGTCTCGAAGATCATGGCTGCAAGAGGTATGCTGCGCATTCCGGCGAAAGCTGAACTGCAGGGTCTTGATCATCACAGCGAGCTTGCCTATCAGGCGGCCATCGACGATGTCCGCGAAGCAGAACGCGAACTCGCTGCAGCACAGAAATAAGGAGGATAGATCATGTCTACCAATGGTATGGAAAGCTGGGCAGTCGATCTGAAGGATGTCGGTGCCATCTATCCCTTCCAGGGAACCGAAGTCATCCTGGTGATCCTGGGAGTTGCATTCTGGATCGCATTCCATGTGATGCAGGCCAGAGTTGAAGCCGGAGAACTGAAAGACGCCGAACGCGACTTCAACGCGGAGCACTCGCAAAACAGCATTGATCGATACTAGGTCAATTCGCTAAAGCAAGGGCGGATGCGAACAGCATCCGCCCTTTTGTTTTGCCTGTAGAGAAAAAAACATTCCTGTGAGTTGAAAACGTTTATTGTTGGTGATAGCGTTTTTTCCAATCACAATCACCAAATCGGACACAAGAAGACATGTGCGGGATCGTCGGACTATTCCTCAAGGACAAATCGCTGGAGCCCAAGCTAGGCTCGATGCTGACAGACATGCTGATCACCATGACCGACCGGGGGCCTGACAGCGCAGGTATCGCCATTTACGGCCGTGATGAAGACAGCAATACCAAGCTGACCATTCAGTCGAGCAACCCAGCTGAGGATTTTGACGGTCTCGACAAGTTGCTGTCCGACGCCGCCGACAGCAAGGTTTCCATGCAAATCAAGGACACTCATGCGGTTCTTGAAGTATCGGACGAGCATGCGGACAAGGTCCGCCAGGCGCTGGGCGACCTGCGTCCAAACGTTCGGGTCATGAGCGTCGGCGACATCATCGAAATCTACAAGGAAGTCGGCCTGCCGAAAGATGTCGCCGAACGGTTTGAGCTAGCTGAAATGAGTGGCAGCCACGGCATTGGCCATACCCGGATGGCGACTGAATCCGCCGTGACCACCCTGGGCGCACATCCGTTTTCCACCGGATCCGACCAGTGTCTTGTGCACAATGGCTCGCTTTCAAACCATAACAGCCTGCGGCGCAAACTGAAGCGTGACGGCATCGCGTTTGAGACGGACAATGATTCAGAAGTGGCAGCCGCCTACCTGACCCACAAAATGAACCATGGCAGCAATCTCGGAGAGGCGCTGGAATCCAGCCTTGACGACCTGGACGGGTTCTTCACCTTTGTTGTCGGCACCAAGGACGGCTTTGGTGTTGTGCGCGACCCGATTGCCTGCAAGCCTGCGGTCATGGCGGAAACCGATCAGTACGTGGCCTTCGGCTCGGAATACCGCGCTCTGGTCAGTCTTCCCGGTATCGATCAGGCCCGCGTATGGGAACCTGAACCTGCAACCGTCTATTTCTGGGAGCATTGAGCCCATGCAAACCCTCGACATGGCCTCCACAGCACTTCGCGAGGTCAATTCCACCCTGCAGGCCCAGAAAGCCGACACCAACCAAAAGGCATGGGAAATCATAAATCCCAAGGGCAGCCACGCAGTTGCTGTCGGCCTCGATGGTCCGATCGAAGTCACCGTGCGCGGATCCACCGGCTATTACTGCGCCGGCATGAACAAGCAGGCCCACATTCACATTGTCGGATCTGCCGGACCCGGTGTTGCCGAAAACATGATGTCTGGCACAGTCGTCATCGACGGCGACGCCAGCCAGTATGCCGGCGCGACAGGTCACGGCGGCCTGCTGGTCATCAAGGGCAATGCCTCGTCACGCTGTGGCATCTCGATGAAGGGCATAGACATTGTCGTGCATGGCAATATCGGTCATATGAGCGCCTTCATGGCCCAGTCCGGCAACCTGGTGGTGCTTGGCGATGCCGGCGACGCGCTGGGCGACTCCCTGTATGAGGCACGGCTGTTCGTGCGCGGCACGGTCAAGAGCCTGGGCGCCGACTGCATCGAAAAGGAGATGCGGCCGGAGCACCTGGACATACTGAAGGACCTGCTGGAGCGCGCCGGCGCGGACGCCAAACCGGAAGAATTCAAACGCTACGGCTCGGCCCGCAAACTGTATAATTTCGATGTCGACAACGCGTCCGCGTATTAGGGGGTAGCAATGAACAAGATGACCAAAGGCGTATCCGGCATTCCGCGCACTGTGCCGCAGAAACCGGCCACCTTCACAGATCCCGTAAATGCTGAAATCCGCCGCGCGGCCGCAACTGGAATCTACGATATCCGAGGTGGCGGCGCGAAGCGCAAGGTCCCCCACTTCGACGACCTGCTGTTTCTCGGTGCCTCGATTTCCCGCTATCCGCTGGAAGGTTATCGGGAGAAATGCGAAACCAAGGTGGTGCTCGGCACGCGATTTGCGAAAAAGCCGATCGAGCTCGACATCCCGATCACCATTGCCGGGATGAGCTTCGGCTCGCTGTCCGGACCGGCCAAGGAGGCCCTGGGACGCGGCGCCAGCGCTGCCGGCACCTCAACCACCACCGGCGATGGCGGCATGACGGAAGAAGAACGCGGCCATTCCGACAAGCTGGTCTATCAGTACCTGCCATCGCGCTACGGCATGAACCCGGACGACCTCAGACGCTGCGACGCAATCGAGGTTGTGGTTGGCCAGGGTGCAAAGCCCGGCGGCGGCGGCATGCTGCTGGGCCAGAAAATCTCCGACCGGGTTGCCGAGATGCGCAATCTGCCCAAGGGCATCGACCAGCGTTCGGCCTGCCGGCATCCGGACTGGACGGGACCGGATGACCTGGAAATCAAGATCCTGGAACTGCGCGAAATCACCGGTTGGGAAAAGCCTATCTACATCAAGGTCGGTGGTGCGCGCCCCTACTTCGACACCACGCTGGCGGTCAAGGCCGGCGCGGATGTTGTCGTGCTTGACGGCATGCAAGGCGGCACGGCAGCGACCCAGGATGTGTTCATCGAACATGTCGGCCAGCCGACGTTGGCTTGTATCCGCCCGGCGGTTCAGGCGCTGCAGGACCTTGGCATGCACCGCGAGGTACAGCTGGTCGTGTCGGGCGGCATCCGCTCCGGCGCCGACGTTGCAAAGGTTCTCGCGCTGGGTGCCGACGCGGTCTCGATAGGCACGGCGGCCATGGTCGCGCTGGGCGACAATGACCCCCGCTGGGAAGCTGAATACAACGAGTTGGGAACTACCGCTGGCGCCTATGACGACTGGCATGAAGGCCAGGATCCAGCCGGCATCACCACCCAAGACACCGACCTGATGTCCCGCCTCGACCCGATCGCGGGCGGGCGCCGGCTGTCGAACTATCTCAAGGTCATGACACTGGAAGCACAAACCATCGCACGGGCATGCGGCAAGAACCATGTACACAACCTGGAGCCGGAAGACCTGTGCGCGCTGACGGTGGAAGCGTCGGCCATGTCCGGCGTACCGCTTGCCGGAACAAGCTGGGTTCCCGGGCGTGAGGGAAACTACTAAAAGCAAACAACGACGACCAACACAAAGAGTCTGGGAGGAAACAAATCCATGGCAACCGATCTGGCGCAATTCGCCAAGGAAAACGGCGTAAAATATTTCATGATCTCGTTCACCGACCTGTTTGGCGGGCAGCGGGCAAAGCTGGTTCCGGCACAGGCCATAGCCGATATGCAGACCGAGGGCGCCGGGTTCGCCGGTTTCGCCACCTGGCTCGACATGACCCCTGCCCACCCGGACATGCTGGCAGTGCCGGACCCTGCATCGGTCATACAGCTGCCATGGAAGAAGGACGTGGCCTGGGTGGCCGGAAATTGCGTCATGGAAGACGAGTTCGTTGCCCAGGCACCGCGCAATGTGCTCAACCGCCTGATCAAGGAAGCGGCCGATGAAGGCATGCGGGTCAAGACCGGTATCGAGGCCGAGTATTTCCTGCTGACGCCGGACGGGTCACAGATTTCCGACGAGTACGATACCGCTGAAAAGCCGTGCTACGACCAGCAGGCGGTGATGCGGCGGTATGATGTTGTCGCGGAAATCTGCGACTACATGCTGGAGATGGGCTGGGGTCCCTACCAGAACGACCATGAGGACGCCAACGGGCAGTTCGAGATGAACTGGGAGTTTGACGATACGCTGAACACGGCCGACAAGCACTCGTTCTTCAAGTTCATGACAAAGTCGGTTGCGGAGAAACACGGGCTGCGCGCCACGTTCATGCCGAAGCCGATCGAGGGCCTGACCGGAAACGGCTGCCACGCCCACATTTCCGTCTGGGACACAGCCGGCAAGGTCAATGTGTTTGCCGATGACAGCATGGAGCTGGGACTGTCGGCGAAGGGCCGCAATTTCCTCGGCGGCATTATGAAACATGCGTCCGCCATGGCAGCGATCACCAACCCGACGGTGAATTCCTACAAGCGCATCAATGCACCGCGCACTACGTCGGGCGCGACATGGGCACCGAATACGGTCACATGGACCGGCAACAACCGCACGCACATGGTGCGGGTGCCGGGACCAGGCAGGTTCGAACTGCGCCTGGCGGACGGTGCGACCAATCCCTATCTGCTGCAGGCGGTCATCATTGCAGCCGGCCTCGATGGTATCCGTACCGAAGCGGATCCCGGCAAGCGCTATGACATCGACATGTATGCGGAAGGCCATAAGGTCAAGGGAGCACCGAAGCTGCCGCTCAACATGCTCGATGCATTGCGCGCCTTCGACAAGGACAAGGGCTTGAAAGCCGCCCTGGGCGATGAATTCTCTGCCGCGTACCTGAAAATGAAGCATCAGGAATGGCATTCGTTCACCGCGCACTTCTCGCAGTGGGAAAAGGACAACACGCTGGACATCTAGATCGATTGCCTGCTGGCCAACAGGTGTCGAAACTGATTTAATCCTACGGGTTATCAGTCACATTCAACGGAGCCCAACGTGCTAGCCAACGAACTGCGCGATCATTTTCTGACCTGGCAGTGCCGCATCCGCCAAATCGCCATGCGCGAAGGCGAAGGCCGTCCCAGCCAGGGCATGCGGCCACGTGTCGTTGATGCCAGCGGGCAGCAGCTGTCTGCCGGCATCATTGTGCTGCTGGTGCGCGAGGAACCGCTTGAAAGCACCGAGTTCTTGAAATTCCAGGTGCAGAAGCATAATGACCCTCAGGATGTGTACAAAAAGGCGCTGATCTTCCTGCAGTCGACCCATTATCACCGCGCGGCTGAATTCTCCGACCAGATGACCGGGCTGTTCAGCAAGGGATCCGCCCTAGTCGAGCGCATGATGGGCGAAGGAAAGGTCACCCTGCACTTCAGCCAGTTCTCGCAAACCTACTCGATACCGTGCCGGATGCATGTGCTGGACGCCGATGATGCCGCTTATCAGGCAACGTTGTGGCATAACCGGGTCTTCAATCCGAATATCGGCGCAGACATCGAGGTTGTGGGATTTCAGCCGGATTGGGACGCGGCGGTCGAGTTGCTGAATAATTCAGCCAAAGCAACGGGTTGAACAGATATTTTCAACCTCTGCCTGCGGCCCGCGCAGTTTACGGAGACTATCTCGTATGGATTTTGCGACACTTGTCAGTTTCACCTTCATCGCTGCCCTGCTGGTGATGTCGCCCGGTCCCAACGGGGTGCTGATCGCCAAAACTGTTCCCACCTCCGGAAAAGCCGCCGGGTTTGCCAATGTAGCGGGCTTCGTGGCCGCCTTCTATGTTCACGGCGCCCTGTCTATTCTGGGCATATCGCTGATTCTGGTGCAATCCGCCCAGGCGTTTTTCGTCGTCAAGATGCTGGGAGCAGCCTATCTGTGCTGGATCGGCATCAAGGCACTGCTTGAAGCCTTGAGAGGAGTTTCGCCGCCGCAAGACATTGAACCGGCAAAGCGACAGAGGACTCTAATGAAAGCCTTCATTGAAGGATTCCTGACCAACGCCCTGAACCCGAAAGTGTCAATGTTTTACCTGGCTGCGTTTCCACAGTTCATCACCCAGACGCAAGGCGCACTGGGCGCGTCATTCACGCTCGTTTTCGTACACTCCATGCTCAACCTGGTTTGGTTTTCGGCAATGGTCCTGCTGTTTTCCCGCCTGGCGAACACAGCACGCAACAGCGCCTTTCAAAAGTGGCTCAAGGGGATCACCGGCGTGGTCTTCATTGGCTTCGGGGCGAAGCTGGCAACCCTGAAACCCTGAGGTTAACCAGGAATTTGCCCCACCTGAGCGGTGCGCAAGAAACGGATATCCGGTCACCCTGAAAAACTGTGCCGTGCATCTCGGGTTGCGTGGCCATTGAGCAACGCCAGCAGCGCTTGTGCGTAAACCGCCTTAAAGCCGGACTGCGGTTCAGACAGGAACCACGATTGCCGGATATCCCACGCTGCGCCCTGTGCTGCCAGGAGTGCGTCGTCGTTGTTCAACAGGATGTATCCGCCCTGATTGTACAAGGTGTACTCACCGAAGAATATCTTGCTGCCGACCAGGTAGAGATCGCATCTCATATGATCGAAACCATCGCAAAGTTGCAGTGCAATGTTGTCAATGAACTCGCGGTTTGCGGGCACGGTCCGATCTGAAGTCTTCACTCCAATTGAGTTTCCGCCTGTGCTGGTGGTCCAGTTCCCACGCAGAAGCGAGGCGGACGGTTCAAGTTGACGGTCATATATCATTGCGATCTGCTTGATCTGTCCGGAGTAGACATACAGCTTTACCTCTGTCGTGCCATAGCCGCCGTTTTCATCGAGTATCAGCTCTTCGACATACAATTGCGGCCTGACGCCAAAATAGCCCCACTCCCAATGCCGCCAGCCATAGCGTGTGCTGAGCCAATCGCCGGTGGCGGCCAGCAGTTCGTCACGATCGTACTTGCCGCCGAAAACCGGGAAACAGAAACCGGAACCGTGCGTGGCCTTGACCATCACGTCGCCCTGCAAGAACTCTTCGGGTATTTCAGCCGCATCTTCGCCCACCCACAATACTTTCGGCAGCAATATGTCCGGGCATTTCTGTTTCGCCACCTGTTTGCACAGCAACTTGTCGCTCAAGTCAACGAAAGCAGGGTTTCGATCGAAGACCTTGCGCCACAGAAACTTGTCGTTGACGGTTTTTGGGTAAGCCACGTTCGGAATTTCCCGGCAGCTAATGATATGGCGTATAATCACCCGCGCATACCAGAGGTAGATCCACAGGTTAGACATGCCGACGATCAGATGATTTTTCATTGCGTATCAGGATGCCAATAGTGCCGAGTACATTCAATCCGTCGGAACCGCGCACTCCACCATAGCGCCATATTGGTTGTTGCTTGTGGACGCTTCTTTACAGTTGTGTAAATTTCCCGACATTCAGACGTAACCAATACCTGCTAAGCAGGTGCAGAACCACCAGTGTCGGCGATGCCGGTCACCGCCATGGCAGTGTTTGACAATTCACCACATCAAGCGAAACTGACCGCCACCCGCCGCAACCACAACAGGTTTGCCCGCCATGCATCTTCTGATCGTCGAAGACGACGACACAATCGCCAAATATGTCGAGAAGGGCCTGAGCGAGGCCGGACACTCTTGCGAGCTTTGCAGTGATGGCCGCGACGGGCTGACATTGGCGGTCCAGGGCAATTTTGACGTAGTGATAGCGGACCGCATGCTGCCCGGGCTTGACGGACTATCGATGGTCAAGGCCATGCGCCAGGCCCGCTGCCTGGTGCCGGTGGTGTTTGTGACCTCGGTCGGCGGACTGGGCGATCGCGTGGAAGGCCTCGATGCAGGCGGTGACGATTATGTGGTCAAGCCGTTTGCCTTCATCGAACTGATGGCACGCATCAATGCCATAGCCCGGCGACCCAACATCAACAGCGAACAACTGGTCTTGAAGGTTGCCGATCTCGAGGTGGACATTCTGAAGCGCCGGGTCACTCGCGCCTCGGTTGTCATTGACCTGAAACCGCGTGAGTTTGCCATTCTGGAAATGCTGGTGCGCGCCGAGGGCCGGGTGATCACCCGCACAATGCTGCTTGAGCGCATCTGGGAGTTCAATTTCGATCCGCAAACCAGCGTGGTGGAGACCCAGATCAGCCGCCTGCGCGCCAAGATAGACAAACCGTTTGACGTGCCGCTTATTCACACGGTGCGCAATACCGGATACCGCCTCAATGCCCCGTCATGAGTTTCTGCAGAGCTCCGCCTTTCGTTTGGCGGGGGTCTTCATAGGCCTGCTGTCGGCAGCCCTTCTGGTGGTTGGCTGGCTGTTTTATTCGACCTTGTCCAGTGAACTGCTGGAGCATCTGGACGAACGCATTGATGACCAGGTTGCATTGTTTGAAACCGAGCTGAAAAGCGATGGCGAGGCCAGCCTGAGCGCCCTTATTCGGCGCCACATGCAAACTGTCGACACGGAGGACCGGCTGTACTATTTCGGCCGCGCCGGAACCCGGATCGCCGGCGTCGACCTGCCCGAAGCAGTTCCCGGCAGCCGCGGTTATTTCACCCGCGCAGACCCTAAAGGAGACGTCAGCCTGTACCGTTACAACGGCCGCAAGCTGGCTGAACATGACCTGATCGTAGCTTTTGAGGCTGAACACGTCGAGGAGATGAACTCCATTCTGAGGCGCATTTTGGCGTGGTTTGTCCCGCTTGTGCTGGGCCTTGCCTTGGTTCTGGCGCTGGTGTTTGCCCGCCGCTCCCAAACCCGCCTCGCCGGATTCCGGCAGTCGCTGTCCAGCGTCGCCGACGGCGAACTGTCGCAGCGGCTTGCAGTGTCCGGCAGCAATGATGATGTTGACCGCTTCGCCAGGGAAATCAACAGCACATTGGCCAGGCTGCAGACCACGGTGGAGGCCATCAGGCAGGTCAGCACCGACATTGCCCACGACCTCAAAACTCCGATCGGGCGGCTGTCCATCGCCATTGAGAACGCCCTTGACAAGCTCGAAGCGGGCGACGATGCCGCGCCCGACCTGCAACTGGCGCAGATCGAGGCCGACACGGTCAACCGGACGTTCGATGCCCTGCTGCGGATCTCACAGATCGAGGCCGCCGACAGGACCAGCGAGTTTGCCAGGCTCGATCTTTCCGGCATCGTTGAAAATCTCGTGGACGGCTATGAAGCGGCCGCGGACGAACACGGAGCTCTGCTTTCCGTTCAGCTGCGCCACGACGATGCTCACCCGGTCAATGGCGACAGCTCACTGATGACCCAGATGCTGGCCAACTTGCTCGACAACGCATTGCATCACGGCGGCAACCCGGCGACGGTGGCGATCACGACGTCGAGCGACGCGGCACATGTTGTGCTTGAGGTCGCCGATCATGGCCCCGGCATTGCGCCGGAAGAGCGCGACAAGGTTTTCCGCCGCCTCTACCGACTGGAGCGCAGCCGCACGACGCCCGGCAATGGACTGGGGCTGAGCCTGGTAAAGGCCGTCACCGAACTGCATGGCGGCACCATAACGCTGTCTGACAACGAGCCTGGACTCAAGGTGAGTATCCGGCTGCCGGTGAGCAAGAACGCCGCCAAGGTCAATTGAAACCGATACCGGGCGACAGGTACTCCTTGCGCACCGGTGAAAAGATATCCAGCACCACTGCGCCATCCGGCCCCGCCTTCATGGTGTGCAGTGCATTCGGTGGTGTGCGCCAGATATCGCCCTTGCTGATCTGGAACTCCTCTTCATCCTGGTAGCGGGTGGCCGATCCCGACAGCATGACGCCCCACTGTTCTTCCGGGTGCTTGTGCATTTCACCCATGGCATGCGGCTCAATGCGCACCACCGACAGCATTGCATTCTCACCTGGAAAAACCGTCGTCGTCATGCCGTCCGCAAGCTGGCGGAACAGGCCGCCTTCCTCACTGTCCAGGTTGAAAAGTTCGATTTTTGAACGCGCCATTTAACACTCCGTGTCCTTTGAAAAAACACCCCGCCGATAGGGAACCTGGCGGGGCATTCATGTTGCTCACCAATCGTCTAGAACTTTCGATAAGCCTTGTTCAGCACCACCATCGGATGGTCCGGCGACATCTGAAACTTGATCAGGAGTTCGCGGGCAATCATGTCGCGATCCTGCTGATTGTCGGGCAGATCATAGCTTTCAGGTATAGCCACCCAGCCGTTGATGTTGCGGTCGAAAACGGCAGGTTTGCCGTCGTCGTAGCCCATGTGCACATCTTCAAGCCAGTTGAGGTCCTCCCAGCCCATGAACTCGATATATCCTTTGAGGAAATCGGTGAGGCGCTCGTAGTCAGGCAACAGGTTCACATCATAGCGGTAGCCGATGTGCTG
>JBCCVY010000083.1:0-11273 GCA_039194725.1 Pseudomonadota bacterium | reverse complement strand
CCTCGCGCAAGACCAGATTCTCCATTGGAAGGCTCTCGTCGCAGACGACCCTCGTGCGGCCCGCTTCACCGACGCGATAGTTGAAGCTGACTTCGCCGAACGAGTACTTCACCTCGGTGAGTGTCGCGTAGCTGTTGAGACGAAGTGGATACGGCCCGCGACTGCCTGGCAGATGCCGGATATGAGATCGTCGAGGCCGATATGCCGGAGCTTCGCGAATGCGCCCGCGACGGCGCCCGTTCGTTGTTCGGTGAGGTCCAGGCGCTGCTGGGCGACGAGATCATGAAGCAGGGCTCCGACACCCTGAAAAAGATCTTTGCCGACTACTACAAGATGTTCACGCCGCATGAAGGCAAGAACCTGCTGCTGGCCATGGCGAAACGCAATTACTATCACCGCCAGTTCAACCTGATGTTCCAGGACACTCCGCTGGTGCTGACCCCGTTCCTGCCCCGGCCGACCTATGAATGGGACCGCGATGCGCAAGGCCTGGAGGGCGTCCGGGAGACGCTTGAAGCCGGCATCTACTCGATTGCCTTCAACTATACCGGCCTGCCGGCGGGCAACATTGCCGCCAACTACAATGACGGCCTGCCGGTGGGCGTGCAGATCGTCGGCCCACGCTTCCGCGAAGACCTGATTCTGGATGCCTGCGAGGAAATAGAAACCCGGGTCGGCATCATGGCAAGGCAGCTGTTTGCCCGGGAAGGATAGATTTTGAAGGATACACATTGATGAAGCGCCCGCGCATTGCCGTTGCCGGTTTCCAGCATGAAACCAATACATTTGCCCCGATACCAACCCCGTTCGAAATCTTCAAGGAAGGCGGCGCCTGGCCGGCGATGAAGTTCGGATCGGACGTCACCGAAACGCTGTCCGGCCTCAACCTGCCCATGGGCGGGTTTTTGGACGAAGCGGACGATTTCGACATCGTGCCGATCCTGTGGACCTTCGCCGAGCCGGGCGGCTACGTCACCGACGATGCCTTTGACCGCATCGCCGCCATGATCGTCGACGGCGTCAGGGATGCAGGTGACATAGACGGCGTCTATCTCGACCTGCACGGCGCCATGGTCACCCAAACGCATGAAGACGGCGAGGCGGAACTGCTGCGCCGGGTCAGGGAGGTCACCGGGCCAAACCTGCCGATTGCGGTCAGCCTCGACCTGCACGGCAACATGTCGCGCCACTTTTTCGAGCGCGCCTCGTCGGTCGCCATCTATCGCACCTACCCGCATGTGGACATGGCCGAAACCGGCGCACGCGCCCGCAAGCTGTTGCGCGAGGAACTGGCCCGCAGCACGCCGTACGCCAAGGCTTGGCGGCAGCTGGATTACATCATCCCCATCCAGGCGCAATCGACGCGGCGCGAACCGGGCGGCAGGCTTTATGGCATGTTGCCGGACCTGGCGTCGGACACGGTGAGTTCGGTTGATTTCGTGTTCGGCTTTCCACCGGCGGATGTCGCCGACTGCGGCTGTTCGGTGTTCGCGTTCGGCACCGACCAGCAGGCGGTGGATGATGCGGCGGACACCATGCTTAAGGCACTTGAGTCGGCTGAAGACGAGTTGCACAACCCGCTGGTGCCGGCAACCGACGCCGTGGCCAAGGCCAGCAAGCTTGCCGGCACGGCCACGAAACCGGTGCTGATTGCCGACGCCCAGGACAACCCCGGCGCCGGAGCGACCGGTGACACGACCGGAGTGCTGGCGGCCCTGGTCGACGACGGCGCGCAAGGCGCCATCATCGGCATGTTGTGGGATCCTGAGACAGCGGCCATCGCCCATCAAGCGGGTACCGGCGCCGAGATCAATGTGGCCATCGGCGGTAAGTTTCCGCAGCTCGGCACGGGCCCGTTCAAGGCCAAGGTCCGGGTTGAAGCGCTGTCAGACGGGCAGTTCGCCTTCACCGGGCCGATGTATGGCGGCGCCCACGCAAATCTTGGGGCCATGGCGGCGCTGAAGGTGCTCGACCGGGACTGCGACGTGACGGTCGTCGTCGGGTCAAACCGCACCCAGAACGCAGATCAGGCCATTTTCACCCACATGGGAATAGACCCGACGGATCAGGCTATCGTGGTCGTAAAAAGTGCCGTGCACTTCCTGGCCGACTATGAGCCGATTGCCGAAACCGTGATTTTCGCGGAAAGCCCAGGCGCAAACCCGTGCCAGCTCGACCGGATTCCGTTCACACGCCTGCGCAAGGGCGTCCGCCTGGGCCCCAACGGCCCGGCGTTCTGATGCAAACGTCACGCTTGGTAATTGGCGCGTTCATGAAAGGCCTTCATTCAGAACGCCACACCGGGCGCACTGACAGACCTCAAACCGAACAGGAGCTCCGTCTTGACACGTTCAGATCGAACCGATGCCCGGCTTATCGAGGAGATTGAGCAAGCGTTTGCTGACACAATGTATCCGGGCGATGACGACCTGACCGGCTCATCCTACGGTGAAGAGCCTGTTGCGCTGGTCAACGATTTCCGGGGCAAGGCAGACTGGAGGCAGCTGGATCATGGGTTTCTCAATCAGGCTCCGGAGGGCTGGGGCACTGCACTGTCGTTCTTCTCGGACAACGCCCTTCGCTTCTACCTTCCCGCTTACATGATTGCTGACATTCGTGGGGCCTTGGACGGCTGCAATGATCCGGCAGTACGTCTGTGCTCTTCCTTGACCCCAGCAGGCGAGAGACAAAAACTCGCCAAGATGTGGGGTGGCGGCACCATGGGTGAGCGCGCCAGAGCCTGTTTTGCGGAGTTCAGCGCCAGGCAAGCATCTGCTGTTGTGGCCTACTTGCAATGGAAACTGGATGAGCAGGATGGAGGTCAGCTGCTGATAGAGCAGGCACTGCAGAATTACTGGCTCAAGCGCGCCGATGCATCATCTGGGTGACGGCAGCGGTCGGGAATCATGGTGACGGTTTGCCAAGCGCACTAAATCGATGCCGCCCCCTATTGCCGACCGCGCTCACGAAGTTGCTGCAAACAGTCAAACACAGCGCGCCAGTACGGCGCTTCCGGGTCCAGCTTCCAGTTCAGTTTGTGCACCGGAGATCGTTGCGACAGGATGAACTCGCACGCCTCGGCTTCACCGCCAGGCACACGGCCGAGCCGCTGCAGAGTGTGCGGCACGCGCGCTGGAAACGGTCTTCCTTCAGTCCATATGCGGCCGGCTTCCCCGCCGTTCAGGACGACAGCGTTGAAGCAGTAATGGAACTGGAAATACGGATACACCTTGAGCAGATTTCTGGTTGTGGGTGACACCCAGTGCCTGCTGCAGCGCACGTTCCTGGTCAGAAACGGCTTCAGAACGCGCCTGAACACGTCGCCGCGCCGGGTATCCTGCAGCGTGTAATGCGTGCCCGCAAACAGCTCGACAAAATCCGCTTCCAGAGCGGCCATCAGAGCATTGTCCGGCTCGGCGGCAATAAGCCAGCTTGACCACAACCTGTCGCGACCGGGATTGCGAAATGCAAAAAAGCCGGTGTTGACGTACTCGACCAGCCATGTGTCCAGCGGCTGCGAGCACACGACCGTCGAATCCGCCCACACGCCACCGTGCGCCCGCAACAGTGATACGCGGATCAGGTTTGATCGCTTCTGTACCGTGATGTCCTTGCGCGAGAAGTCGATTCGCTGTCCCAAGTCCGTATGCCGGCTCAGGGTGTGCCGATCCAGGACTTGCAAGGTCCATCCCGGATTCCAGTGTTCCCAGGACTTGAAGCAGCGCTGGACCACCGGGGGCGCGCTTTCTCTCCCCTGCTCCCAATACGTCCAGATTGTCCTGGGCAAAGCCAATTGAGATTCTTCCTCGTCAGTGCGTTGGACCAGTGCGCGGATTATCTGGTGCCCTAAGATCAGAGTCTGGCCCGGAAGCGGAGCGCGTTTTCCCGCCGCCTGAATAAGCCCGGAACAGCTCTACTGCGGTAAACCCGAGAAACGGTGACCTGCGGTTTTCGTTGAAGGCCCTGATCGCCATCCCGATGCGGAACTTCCTGATTTCCTTCGCGATCCGAAGCGACACGAAATACGGTATCAACTCGCGATAGTTGGATTTATAGCACGCATTGTGCTCGACCAGATCACCAAAAGCTTCCACGCCGCCCACACTGGTCCCGAGCGTCAAGGCGTCCGGACTGTTGTGCTTGATCCAATCTATGCGATCAGACAGGACAACCGGTCCGGTCTTTGCCATCCGCAACAGAAAGTCCCGATCCTGCATGCGCCGCAATTGCGGATTGAACCCCCCGACATGTTTCACCGCATCGCGCCTGGCCGTTATTGAGGTGCCTGCTATGTGCACCAGGCGCCACACCAGGGCGCGCTCAAACCTGCTGCCGTCAACGATGCCGGCAATGTTGACTTCGGCAGATGGGCCCTGTTGCCGATTGACCACGTACGAACTCAGCATTAGCGGCACGTCCGGGTTGGCACCTAAAACCGCCAGCACGTGCTCAAGACGGAAAGGCTCGTATTCATCATCGGAATCCAGGAAACCGAGGACGGGCGCGCGCGCCTTTTCGACGCCCAGGTTGCGGGCCACGTTGGCACCGGAGCGGCGCGGCAGCTCAAAGTACCGGATGCGCTCGTCGCCATAGCCGGCAACCATTTCGCCGGTTGCATCGCTCGAGCCGTCATCGACGATTATGTGCTCGTAATCCGTCAGCGACTGGCTGCGCACGCTGTCAATCGCCCGGGCCAGAGCCTGCCGCCTGTTGTAGGTCGGCGTGATGATTGTAATCGACGGGTTCTTCATGGGTGGCATTCAGGCTGTGATGTTGCATGGCCCAGGGTCATGACAATCGGTTTGACAGCGCAGACACCGGGGTCCACCTGAGCCCATAGAACTGCCTTTCCCGCCCAAACGCAATGAGAGTCTAGTGCTGAAGCCTGACGGCCGAACCGCGGTCCTTGAGCTCGATCTCCACTTTCTGGCTGAACGGATCAGGCGGCATACCGGTATCGCTCATCTCGACCAGAGTGCCGGCGGCAATGCGGCCGATCCGGCGGGCCGGCATGCGGATTGTGGTCAGGCCCGGTTCCAGGTGGGCCGAGCCCCTGAAGTCGCCGATACCGACAATGGAGATATCCTGCGGTATGCAAACGTTCTCGGCATAGCAGGCATAGCAGGCGCCATGGGCGATAATGTCGTTTCCGCACACAATGGCCGTTGGCCGCCCGGGCGACGACACCAGATCCCGCACCAGCCGCTTGGCCTCGCCGATATCGTACGGGCATGAGATCAGCCGATCCGGCGGGACCTTTATGCCGGCGCGGCGCAGTTCATCCATGACACCGTTCATCCGGTCGCGCGCCCGGTCGTTTGAGGCAACATCGGGAAACAGCAGCGCAATGTCGCGATGGCCGAGATCAAGCACGTGGCGGATGACGGTGCGGGCGGCAGCCACATTGTCCGCGCCGACGCAGGGAATATCGGTGGCATCCCGGTAATTCCACACTGCGATGACCGGGATGTCACGTTGCTCAAGCATGTTCATGGACACCGCGGCATGATCGAAACCGACCAGCGCGATGCCGTCGATGCGCCGTTCCAGCAGCGAGCGCACTATGGCGACCTCCAGATCAAGGTCATAGCCGTGCGCGGCAATCAGCATGGTCCGGTCGAAGTCGCGCAGGCGCGACGAAAATGCCTCGATCAGTTCGGCGAAAATAGCATTGTCGATGGTCGGCACCACAAGACCAAGGGTGCCGGAGAAGCGGTTGTGCAGGGCGCCAGCTGCGCGATTGCGGATGTAGCCCAGTTCATCGGCGGCCTTTTCAATGCGCACCCGTGTCGGCGCACGCACCATGTCCGGCTGGCTGAACGTGCGCGACACAGTGGCGATCGAGACGCCGGCGCGGGCCGCGACTTCGACGATGCCTGGCGCGCCTTTCCTGGATTTCGAGTACCTCACAAGGTGGATCTTACCGCAAAATGAAAACGTTTGCATTTTTGTTTTCATCAGCTAGCGTTTGGACAAGGGATAAGCCGAAAGCAACCGGCAACCGGTTCTCAGGGACCGGAACAACAGGGAAGAAACAGGGCCGATGGAGTTCCTGAACTATTTTGGCGGCGTGTTTGAACCGTGGGCGTTTATGTTGCTGCTCGGCGGCACCATTGGCGGCCTGATCCTAGGCGCGACACCCGGCCTGTCGCCGACCATGGCGGTGGCGTTGCTGATCCCGTTCACCTTTCACATGTCGGCTACCCATGGACTGGTTCTTCTCGGCGCGGCCTATACCTCCACTGTTGCAGGCGGCGCGGTCAGCGCCATCCTGCTCAAGATACCGGGGGCTCCCGCCAACATCGCAACGGCACTTGACGGCAATGAAATGGCCAAGCGCGGCGAAGGCGCCCGGGCATTGCACATGTCGTTCCTGTCGTCCGGTGTTGGCGGGGTCATCGGTATTCTGCTGCTGATCTTCCTGACACCAGTGCTGGCGCAGTGGGTGCTGAAAATCCAGACACCGCACGTGTTCTGGATCGCCATTCTGGGGGTGACCGTGATCGGGTCACTGGACTCCAAGTCGTTTGTCAAAGGCCTGCTGTCCGGCTGCATCGGGCTGTGGCTGTCGACCATCGGCTATGACGAGATCCAGGGCACCGAACGGTTCATCTTCGCTGACGCGCTGAGCGGCGGCATCGGCATCATCCCGGCGCTGATCGGCCTGTTCGCGATTCCACAGGTGCTCGACATGATGGCCAAAGGCCGGGTGGATTCCATGATCGAAGCGCTGGAGGTGCCACGTCAGAAACTGGCCAAATCCTTCAGCGAACTCACCCGATATGTGCGGGCTCTGTCCATCGGCACGGTGGTCGGCTCCATCATCGGGCTGATTCCCGGCGTCGGCGGCCAGATTGCCGGCCTGGTTGCCTATGACCAGTCACGCAAGCTGTCGCCGCAACGGGAGAAGTTCGGCACCGGTCACCCGGAAGGCGTGGTGGCGGCGGAATCGGCCAACAATGCCATGGTCGGCCCGTCCCTGGTGCCACTGCTGACCCTGTCCATACCCGGCAGCCCGACGGCGGCGGTGCTGCTGGGCGGCCTGCTGATCAAGGAGATCTTTCCCGGCTCGGATATCTTTGACAACCATCCGGAAGTGGTGTGGACGTTCATCAACTCGATGCTGGTCGGCCAGGTCCTGATGGTGATCTTCGGCATCATGATCGCCGGCTGGGCGGCCAAGATCGCCCGGGCGCCGGCCCCGATCATGGCGGCCGGTGTGCTGGTGCTGGCAGTGTTCGGATCCTACTCGGTCGGACAGTCGGTCGGCGACGTGCACATCATGCTGGCGCTCGGCATCGGCATGTACATCCTGGAGAAATTCGGTTTCTCCGCCGCACCGCTGGTGCTCGGGCTGATCCTCGGCCCCATCGCCGGAGACAACTTCACCCAGGGCATGACGCTGGCCGCCGCGCAGGACGGGCCGTGGGTCTACTTCTTCACCGGCACCTTGAACATCTTCCTGATTTCGCTGGTCATCGCCTCGATTGCCTATTCGTTCTGGAACAACATGCTGGCAGGCGACAAGGCACCGGCGGCAGAACCTGCCGGGAGGGACGCGAAATGACCTCGCACCGCCTGCAGCATATCGTGCCCGGCTTGGCGGTCTTCGTGCTGGCCTCGATTGTCACCTGGCTGAGCTTCACCCAGGAACCGGCGGATGCCTTCCTGTTCCCGCGTGTGATCTCGGTGGTGTTCATCGTCCTGGCCGCCTGGAACCTGATCCGCGCGGTGACCGGCATGTCGAAAGTCGGCCGGGGCATTCCCGTGGACACGCTGAAGAACCTGGCGCCGGGCCTGGCGGTGATGCTGCTGTTTGTGTTCTTCGGCGCCAAGCATCTCGGCTTCTATCTCGGGTCCACGCTTGCCTTTTTCGCCATCTACAGTCTTTACGACCCCGCTTCCTGGTCCAGCATCAAGGACTGGATCAAGCGGGCCCTTGTGACGGCCGCCTTCATGGCCGTCATCTATGCCCTTTTTGCCGTGGTCCTGCAGGTCCACACGCCAAGGGGAATCCTCTTTTGATATGGCTTCAAACCATATCGATTGATCAAACCAAGAAAGCTTCTGGGAGGAAGACACTATGAAGAAACTTTTCAAGACTGCCGTTCTGGCGACCGCCGCACTGGCGCTTGCGGCAACCGGATCATTCGCCGGTGACTATCCCGACCGGCCCATCGGCGTGGCCGTATCCTATGGCGCCGGTGGGGCCACCGACTTCCAGGCCCGCATCGTGACCATGGTCGCCGGCAACGAGGACATTCTCGGCCAGCCGATCTACATCCTGAACAAGCCCGGCGCTGGCGGCCGCAAGGGCTGGAACTGGTTTGCCACCGAAGCCCCCGCAGACGGCTACACCATGTCGGCCTACAACATCCCGCACTTCATCGCGCAGTCGATCAAAGGCGGCGTGAAGTATTCCGCAGATTCGTTTGAGCCGATTGCCAACTGGGGCTCTGACCCGGCTGTTGTGGTTGTCGGCAAGGACAGCAAGTTCAACACCATGCAGGAGCTGATCGACCACGCCAAGGCCAATCCCGGCAAGACCACGACGTCAGGCGCCGGCCTGTTCGTCGGCCACCACATTGCGGCCCTGCAGATTGAAAAGGCCTGCGAGTGCAAGCTGGCCTACGTGCCAACCAAAGGTGGCGGTGCCGCTGCCATGAAGGCGGTGATCGGGGGCGAGGTGCTGGCCGGCATCAACAACCTGTCGGACGCGTTCCGTGCCCGCGAAGCCGGCAACGTCAAGATCCTCGCGGTTGCCGACCTGGAGCGCAACGACTTCATCAAGGACGTGCCGACACTGAAGGAAACCGGCCTCGATGTGGACAATTCGTCGGTCAACTTCCGCGGCCTGATGGTGCCGAAGGGCACGCCGCCGGAGGTGATCGACAAGCTGGCCAAGCAGGTGCCGCTGATGTTCAGCCATGCCCGCGTCGCCAAGCGCATGAAGGCCGGCGGATCGCCGATGAAAATAATGAACCGGGAGGAAGTGCAGAAGATGTGGGCAGATCGTGAAGTGGTTCTGAAAGAGCTGCTGAAGGGCCTGTAACTTTCACACGACAACCACGACCTCTGGAGGCGGAGCAGCCGCTCCGTCTCCAACCCGAAACACCGCCATATTCGAACCCAGGACCCGAAGCCCATGTCAAGCCAAGCTGCTTTTTCAACATCACCGACAGATGAAGAAGCGATCATTGACGCGATTGTGGACCGGGCCCGCACGGCGCAGGCCAAATATGAAGCCGGTGCCGACCAAGCCCGCTTCGACAGCGCGGCACTTGCAGCTGCCTGGGCGCTGATGCAGCCGGAGCGCAATGCAGAGCTTTCCGACATGGCGGTCGCCACCACCGGCCTGGGCAATGTGGCCGACAAAATAACCAAGAACCATCGCAAGACGCTGGGCCTGCTGCGCGACATCAGGCACGCGAAAACCCAGGGCATCCTGTCTGACGATGCGGCGCGCGGCATCACCGAGATCGCCCGGCCCATCGGTGTGATCGGTGCCGTGGTACCGTCCACCAACCCGGTCGCCACGCCGGTCAACAATGTGGTCAACGCGCTCAAATGCGGAAATGCCATTATCCTGTCCCCGTCGCCAAAGGGCGTCGAGGTATGCGAAAAACTGCTCGGCTATATTCATGCCGAGTTCGACAAGATCGGCCTTGATCACGACCTGGTGCAGATGGTGCCGGCGCCGTCGTCCAAGGTGAAGACCCAGCGGCTGATGGAAACCACCGACCTGCTGGTGGTCACCGGCAGCCAGGACAATGTGCGCCGGGCCTATTCCTCCGGCACGCCGGCCATCGGCGTCGGCGCCGGCAATGTCACGGTGATCGTGGACGAGACCGCGGATCTGGCTGGAGCCGCACGCAAGATCGCGGCATCGAAAACCTTCGACAACGCCACGTCGTGTTCATCGGAAAACGTGCTGGTGGTGGTCGATGACATCTACGATGCCTTCATCTCGGAGCTTGAGGCTGCCGGCGGCCGCATGCTGCATGGCGCTCAGGCCGACAAGCTCAAGTCAGCCCTGTTCCAGGGCGGCAAACTGAACCGGCACATGATCGCCCATGACATTGACCGGGTGATTGACGTCGCCGGCGTCGAGGTTGCAGACGCAGCCAATGCCGGTTTCCTGATGGTGGAGGCAGACGGCGTCGGACCGGACCATCCGGAGTCCGGCGAGAAACTGTCGCTGGTGCTGTCGGTCTACCGCGCCAGTGATTTTGCCGCCGCGAAACAGCTCAGCGCCAGAATCCTGGCGCACCAAGGCGCCGGTCACTCAATCGGTCTTCACACGGCCGACGACACACGGGCACTGGGTATGGGTCTGGAGATGCCGACGTGCCGGGTCATCGTCAACCAGGCGCACTGCTTCGCCACCGGCGGATCGTTCGACAATGGCATGCCGTTTTCGCTGTCAATGGGCTGCGGCAGCTGGGGCGGCAACTCCATCGACGACAATCTCAACTACCGCCACTTCATGAACACCACAAAGGTGGTGCGCACCATCCCGGCGAACGAACCGGCGGTTGAGGACATATTTTCCGACTACTGGCAGCAGGCCGGCAAATGAATGAAGCAGCCCCAGTCGATGCCGGGCAGATCAGCGGCCTTTCGGTGCGCGGGCTGATCGACCTGCGGGCAGACGCAACGCCGGATGCGGTGTTTCTGGCAGATCCGGCAACCGGCAACACCACAAGCTACCGCGAGCTTCGGGACAGGTGTGCTGCGGTTGCCGCCCGGATTGCCGGGCATGGGATCAAACCTGGCCAGGCGGTCGCCTACGCACTGACCAACGGCCCGGAATCGGCGATCTCGATCCTCGGCATCATGTATGGCGGGTACCTGGCCACGGCGATCAACCTGGTGGCCGGCAATGACACGATCTCCTACGTGCTGTCGCATTCATCGACACAGTTGGTGCTGGCCCAGCAGCAAACCCGGGAGCTGGTTGCAAAAGCCCTCGAGGCCCACGACCAAGCGCCGCAGACGGTTCTGGTCGATGACGGGTTTTTCGACACCTGCGGCGATGTTGCAGACCTGCCCGCGCCGTTACATGGTGATGACGGCCTTTTGATGTACACGTCGGGCACAACGGGCCGGCCCAAGGGTGTGGTGCTGCGCCAATCAAGCGTGCTGGCCGGGGGGGCAAATTCGGTGCTGGCCCACAAGCTGACCCCTCGCGACCGTGCCTTGTGCGTGCTGCCGCTGTACCACATAAACGGGTTGTGCGTGACCATCATGGCGCCGCTGGTGTCCGGCGGCGG
>JBCCVY010000082.1:0-11337 GCA_039194725.1 Pseudomonadota bacterium | reverse complement strand
GCGTTCCTGCAGAGAAATGCGGAAGCCACGCGTGCGGAGGACAAGGTATCTTACCTGACCGAGTTTGACCCGTTGACGTCCCTGCTGAGCCGCCAATCGTTCACGCAGCGCTTAGACGAAGCCCTGGCGCGGCCATACTCATACCTGCGCACCGATGCGATCCTGTTCATCGACATCGACGACTTCAAGGCGATCAACGACGAGTATGGTCATGAAGGCGGTGACAGGTTCATCGTTCACGTGGCCAACGCGATCAAGTCACAGGTGGGCGACAGCGGCTATGCGGCCCGGTTTGGCGGCGATGAGTTTACCGTGTGCCTGCCGGGCGTCACCGAGACCAGCCTGCGCAAGACCTGCAACAAGATTCTGGAGGAAGCCCGCAAGCCCGCTCTTTACGACAACCAGATGATCAAGGGCGAAATCAGCATGGGCGTGTACATCAACCACCGCCAGAGCACCTCTTCGGAGTTGCTGCGTGCTGCCGATATCGCGCTCTACAACGCCAAGAACAGCGGCAAGAACCGCTTCATGCTGTTCAACGAGGACATGGCCGATCAACTGAAATCCCGCCGTGACCTGGAGCGGCGGTTGCAGACCGCCCACGAGGAAGGCCAGTTCGAACTGTACTACCAGCCGATCGTGGACAGCGGCACAGCGAAAATAGTCGGCTTCGAAGCGCTGCTCCGTCTGCCTGACGGTGACGGCGACTACATCCCGCCCGACCGCTTCATTCCCGTGGCTGAGTCGATCGGCCTCATCGCGCCGATCAGCAAATGGGCCATGCACGAGGCCCTGGCCACCGCCAGAACATGGCCCGGCAAGCTGTTCGTCTCCATCAACCTGTCACCGCGCCAGTTCGAGGACGACAAACTGGTCAGCACTGTCAGGTCCGCCATAGAGCAGACAGGTTTCCCCGCCGCGCAACTGGAACTGGAGGTGACCGAAAGCCTGTTTCTCGGCAACACCGCCGCTGTAGATCGCCAGATCAAGGAATTAAAACGTCTCGGCGTGTCGATTGCGCTCGATGACTTCGGCACCGGTTACGCCAGTATCGGCTATCTCATCCGGTACGGCTTCAACAAGCTGAAAGTCGACCGGTCATTTCTGCTGGCTCATGAGAAAGCACCGGACAAACTGCTTTGCGTTCTCGAAACCATCGTGTCCCTCGGTCACGGGCTCGGCATGCGGGTAACAGCGGAGGGTATTGAGACACCGGCCCAGGCCAAGCTCCTCGGCGAATTGGGCTGCGATCAGTTTCAGGGCTTCCACTTTGGCAGACCCATGCCGCGCGATCAGGTGGCAATCACGCTGCTGCGCTCGACCGCAGGCACGATGGCGAAGCAGCAGCAACGATCACCTGGCGCCGATGCCAGCGGGTCCGGACGTGCCGCCGGCTGAAACGGCTTTCCTGCGATGTTGCGACGGTGACAGGCCATATCTGGTTTTGTATGCCCTTGAAAACTGGGCGATCGATGCAAAGCCTGATGCTAGCCCGGCATCGCGCACGCTGAGGCGCGAATAGGTCAGAAGATGCTCCGCCCGCTCCAGCCGCAAGGACAGGTAAAACCGCATTGGCGACATGCCCAGCAGGCGCCTGAACCGGCGCTCCAGTTGGCGCGACGAAACCCCGGCAGCGTCGGCCACATCGGCCAGGCGCAAAGTGTCTTCCAGGTGGTTCTCCATGGCGGAAATGGCAGCCAGCAGCGCGTCATCATCGACGCCGTACCGGGTCCGGGCAGGAATGCGTGTGCCCGCCGGCGCTTCACGGTGGCGGGCGTGCACCAGGGTGTCAGCGACCTGTGTTGCCAGTCCCTGGCCATGCAGGGAGGCTATCCAGGCCAGCATCATGTCCAGTGGCGCGGTTCCGCCTGAAGAGGTCAGGCGCGGCCCGTCAATTTCGTACAGGGAGTCGGTGACGGACACGCGTGGATAGTCCTCGCGCATGGCGCCGAGTGTCTCCCAATGGCAGGTCGCGCGCCTGCCGTCCAGAACGCCTGCATCAGCCAGCACGATGGAGCCGGTGTCCAGTCCGCCCAGCCAGACACCGGCGACATCCAGCTTGCGCAAAGCGGTGCGCAGGTCCGGGCCGACCGCGAGCTGGTGATCGTAGCTGGAGCACACCATCACCAGGTTGGCCCGTCCGATTTCCGGCAGAGCTGCTGAGACCGAAACCGGAATACCGTTGGACGCGGTTACACTATCTCCGTCAACAGAGGCAAACCGCCACGCAAACAGGTCGCCGGCGAACCGGTTGGCGACCCGCAACGGTTCCAGCGCCGAATAAAGCGCAATCATCGAAAAGTTCGGCAGCAGCAGAAACACAATATCGAATGGAGCACGCATGGCAGATTAACTCAAACTGTTGTCGTTTTTCCTCAAATTAAAGTTTGCTCGACAGTTACACTTGCCGTCAACCGCAAACCCGAGCGAGGCACTCCATGAACCCCAAGGTCATCATCACATGCGCCGTCACCGGCGCCGGCGACACCGTCGGCAAGCACCCGGCCATCCCCGTCACTCCCGAACAGATTGCCAATTCAGCCCTTGAGGCGGCATCCGCCGGTGCGGCGATTGTCCATTGCCATGTGCGCGATCCCGAGACCGGCAAGGGTGTTCGCAACGTTGATTATTATCGCGAGGTCATGGAGCGCATTCGGGCAGTGAACACGGACGTCATCATCAACCTGACCGCCGGCATGGGCGGAGACCTGATGATCGGCGAAGGCGAAACGCCGCGCAATTTCGACGAAGACAATACCGACCTGGTCGGACCTGCCGAACGCCTGCTGCATGTTGCCGAACTTCGCCCGGAAATCTGCACGCTGGACTGTGGCTCGCTGAATTTCGGCGACACCAACTCCATCGTCGTGCAGACACCGGTACAACTGCGCGAACAGGCCCGGCTGATCCAGTCTTACGGTGTGAAACCGGAGATGGAGATCTTTGACTCGGGCAATCTCTGGTTCGCCAAGCAGCTGGTGACCGAAGGCCTGGTATCCGGCATTCCCATGTTCCAGTTGTGCCTCGGCATCCCGTGGGGTGCGCCCGTCAACACTGAAACCATGACCTACATGGTGTCACAGCTGCCCGACGACTGCGTCTGGGCCGGTTTTGGCATCGGCCGCTGGCAGATGCCCATGGTCGCCCAGGCCATGATCCTCGGCGGCCATGTCCGTGTCGGCCTTGAGGACAATCTCTATCTCGACAAGGGCGTGTATGCATCCAACGGCTCACTGACCGAGCGGGCCACGGAAATCATCCGGCTTCTGGGGGCCCAGGTCGCCACTCCGGCAGAGGCCCGCGACATTCTTGGTCTTGGTTCATGACCGGCATCAGGACACTGGGGATCGCCGGCGCCGGCGTCATTGGCGCTGGATGGGCGGCCCGCGCCATGGCACACGGCGTAGACATCGTTGCCTACGATCCGTTTCCCGGCTCCGAACAGGCAATGCGTGACAAGGTGGAACGTGCCTGGCCCTCGATGGCCAAGCTGATGCAGGGCGAGCCCGGTCCGCGCGGTGGCCTCACCTTCACAACCGACTTGAAGGAAATGTGCCAGGCCGCTGACTGGATTCAGGAAGCGGCACCGGAGCGCGAAGATCTTAAAATCTCCCTGTATGAGCAGATGGACGAACTGGCCGATCCGGCAGTTGTCATTGCCTCATCTTCATCCGGTTTTCTGCCCACGCGCCTGCAATCAAAGTGCAAACATCCGGACCGGGTCCTAATCGGACACCCGTTCTACCCTGTCTACCTGTTGCCGCTGGTGGAAACGGTCGCCGGCGAGAACACGTCGCCTGATGCCATGGATCATGCCGACACCTTCTATCGCAGCATCGGCATGTTCCCGTTGCGCCTGAAGAAGGAGATCGACGGCTACATCTGCGACCGCCTCCAGGAGGCCCTGTGGCGCGAGGCGCTGAACGTGCTCGACCTTGGCATTGGCACCACTGAAGACATCGACCGGGCGATCATCTACTCGGCCGGACTGCGCTGGTCCATCATGGGGTCGTTCCTGCATTATCACACCGCAGGCGGGGACGGCGGCATGCGGTCCTTCATGGCCCAGTTCGACCCGTCTCTTGAACTGCCATGGACCGATCTGAAGTTCCCCGACTGGTCCGACGAGCTGACCGACAAGCTGATTGGCGGCTGTGAAGCGCAGGCCGCCGGCAGGACCATCGGTGAATGGGAAACCAAACGCAATGACGTGCTTGTCGACATCATGCATGTGCTCAAGAAGCACAATATCGGCGTCGGCGAAGTGCTGAACGGAAATGTGTGATGTCGGCACGGCGCATCATCATCACGGCGGCCGGTGCAGGAATTGGCCGGGAGATCGCCGCCCGCTTCGCGGATGAAGGTGCCTTGGTTCATGTTTGCGATGTGGACCGGCACGGGCTGGATCAGCTCACAACAAAGTATCCGGGCATTAGCGCTGCGAGCGTCGATGTCACCGATGAAGCTGCTCTCGACAGCTGGCTGCAAGGCGCACTCGGCGACCTCGATGGCTGCGATGTGCTGGTCAACAATGCCGGCATTGCCGGTCCCACTGGCGCTGTGGAAGAGATGACGCTGGCGGCATGGCGTCAGTGCATCGCTGTAAACCTCGATGCGCAGATGCTCACCTGCCGCCGTGTGGTACCGGTCATGAAAGCGCAGGCGTCCGGTTGCATCGTCAACCTGTCGTCCACCGCGGGCCTGTTCGGCTTTCCGTTCCGCACGCCCTATGCCGCTGCCAAGTGGGCCGTCATCGGGTTCACAAAGTCGGTGGCGGCCGAAACCGGCCCGTTCAACATTCGCTGCAACGCCATATGCCCCGGATCGGTTGACGGCGATCGCATGGACCGGGTGATAGCGGCAGAAGCGGAAAAGACCGGCAAGTCTCCGGACACGGTGCGAACCGAATACACCGGCGGCACCTCCATGCGTCGGTTTGCGCAAGCGTCTGAAGTTGCTGATCTGTGTCAGTACCTGGCGTCCGACGCCGCCAGGTTCATATCCGGCCAGGCCATATCTGTGGACGGCCATACCGAAACCTACCACTCGGAGTAAGTCTGATGGACTTCAACCTCACCGAAGAGCAACGCATGATCGTGGAAACCACGCGCGCGTTTGTGGAAAACGAGCTGTACCCGCACGAGGCCGAAGTGGAACGCACCGGCGAGCTTCGCCGCGAGCTGCATGACGATCTGAAAGCCCGGGCCATCGAGGCCGGTCTTTACGCCGCCAATATGCCGGAAGAGGTCGGCGGTGCCGGCCTCGATACCCAGTCCTGGGTGTTGTACGAAAAGGAACTTGGCCGCGCCAACTATGCCCTGCACTGGAACTGCGTGGCCCGGCCGTCCAACATCCTGATGGCGTGCAATGAAGAGCAGCGCGAGCGCTACACCCTGCCCTGCGTTCGCGGCGAAAAGATCGACTGCATGGCGATGACCGAACCCGGCGCCGGGTCCGACCTGCGCGGCATGAAGGCAACCGCCGTGCGCGACGGTGATGACTGGATCATCAACGGCACCAAGCACTTCATCTCTCACGCTGATGTGGCTGATTTCGTTATTGTTTACGCGGCCAGCGGCGAGGAGGACACGCCCCGCGGCAAGAAGAAGCTGATCACCTCGTTCATTGTCGACATGGGCACCCCCGGCTTCACCGTGCGCGACGGTTACCGCAATGTGTCGCACCGCGGATACACCAATTCGATCCTGGAGTTTGACAATTGCCGGGTGCCGGACGCCCAGCGCCTTGGGGAAATACACAAGGGCTTCGAGGTTGCCAACGAGTGGCTCGGCGCAACCCGCCTGCAGGTCGCCGCCACCTGCCTGGGCCGCGCCGAGCGCGCCTTTGAACACGCCTTGCAGTGGTCAGTGGACCGGCAGCAGTTCGGCCAGCAGATATCCAAGTTCCAGGGCGTGTCGTTCAAGCTCGCCGACATGGCGCTGGATCTCAAGGCGGCAAACCTGCTCACCCTGGAAGCCGCCTGGAAATACGACCGGGGCACCGTAACCGATGCAGACATGGCCATGGCCAAGCTCAAAGCATCGGAGATGCTCGCATTTGTGGCAGACGAAGCCATCCAGATTCATGGCGGCATGGGGGTCATGGATGAGCTGCCGCTGGAGCGCATCTGGCGCGACGCGCGCATTGAACGCATCTGGGAAGGCACCTCGGAAATCCAGCGCCACATCATCTCGCGCGAGCTGCTGCGCCCGCTTGGTGGCTAGACCGCAATGGTGTTGCCGTCCCTGCACCGTCTGTTGTCTCCCCGTTCGGTCGCCGTAGTTGGCGGCCGGGTCGCGGAAAGCGTGGTTCATGAACTGCAGAAGCTTGGTTTTGCCGGCGACATCTGGCCGGTGAACCCGAAGCGCGAGACCATGGCCGGACTTGCCTGTTTTGCCAGCCTGAATGACCTGCCGGGCGCACCTGATGCAGCCTATATCGGCATTGCTCGCGAACCCGCCATCGAAGCGGTTCGGGTGTTGCGGGCAATCGGTGCCGGTGGCGCGGTCTGCCATGCCGCCGGGTTTTCCGAATTGGGCGATGGCGGAACACCGCTCAACGACGCCCTGATCGAAGCCGCCGGTGACATGCCGGTTATCGGTCCCAATTGCTGGGGCGTGCTGAACCTGCTGGACCGCACCGCCCTGTGGCCAGACTATCACGGCGGTGAGCCGGTTGAGCGCGGTGTCGCCATCCTGTCACAGTCTGGCAACATGGCCATCAACTTCACCATGCAGCTGCGTGCCCTGCCGCTCGCCATGGTCATCACGCTCGGCAATCAAACCGTCACGAACGTCAACGACATGATCGAAGCACTGCTTGACGATGACCGTGTCACCGCAATCGGCCTGCATACCGAGGGCATTGCGGACGTGGCGCGCTTTTCCGAAATCGCCTGCCGCGCGCATGCAAAAGGCAAACCCATCGTGGCGCTGAAGACCGGCGCATCGGCAAAAGGCGCCCGCGCCACCGTGAGCCACACCGCGACACTGGCTGGGAGCGACCAGTTCTATGACGCGCTGTTTGCCCGCACCGGAGTTGCCCGGGCGCATTCGGTGCCGGCGTTCATAGAGACGCTGAAACTGCTCTCCATCTCAGGCCCCCTGCCCTCCGGCCACATAACATCCCTGAGCTGTTCGGGCGGCGAAGCGTCCCTGATGGCTGACGCCGTTGAAAAACGTGCCCATCTGTCACTGCCGGACCTCACCCGGGATGAAGCTGCACGCGTTCGCGCGACCTTGAACGAGTTCGTGGACGTGGCCAATCCCCTCGACTACCACACCTTCATCTGGGCCGATTTCGAGGCCATGAAGCAGACCTATGCAGCGATGATGACGGTGACGGCGGACATGGCATGCCTGATCTATGACATCCCGCGCGCCGACCGGGCCGACACGGCTCACTACGACATTGGCCTGGATGCCTGGATAGCAGCGAAACAGGAGACCGGCAGTGCTGCCTGCATCATCGCGACTTTGCCTGAATGCCTGCCGGAAGCCACGGCTGTGAGACTGCGCGAGGCAGGTGTCGTACCGCTGTTTGGGCTCGATGAAGCGCTGGACGCCATGAATGCTGCGGCAGCAATTTCAAGCTGCAATCCGCGCCCGCTGCCTGCGCCGTCGGTGTCAGCCCGTCCCGCGGTCACTCTAAGCGAACATCAGTCCAAGACCCTGCTGGCAGAGGCCGGTGTGCCCATACCGAGGTCGGTAAACTGCGCTAGAGCCGAAGCAGGGCCAACCAGCAGTGAGGTAGGTTTTCCTGTCGTTGTGAAGGCAACCGGCATGGCCCACAAAACAGAGGCTGACGGTGTGGCTCTGAACCTGGCGACCCCCCAAGAAGTTCAGTCGGCAGCAGACGCGATGTCCGCCATCACCGGTGACGTCCTCGTTGAGGAGATGATCACCGGCGCCGTTTGCGAGCTCATTGTCGGCATCACCCGCGACCCGCAGTTTGGCCTGGCACTGGTCATCGGCGCGGGTGGCGTCCTGACCGAACTGATGAGTGACAGCACGGCCGTGTTGCTGCCCGCCTCACGATCCGACATTGCCGTGGCACTTGACGGTCTGAAAGTCAGCCGCCTGATCAGCGGATACCGGGGCAAGGCCGGCGACCTATCGGCCACTCTCGACGCCATCGACGCAGTTGCCCGGTTCGCCGACAAGAATGCCGCAGCACTTGAAGAGCTGGATATAAACCCGTTGATGGTGCTTGCACCCGGCAAGGGCGTCGTCGCAGCGGACGCCCTGGTTCGCATTCGTGAGACTTAGAGGAGACCACCCATGACACTGTTCAACATGACCGACGGTCCGATCAGAACTTCCGTGAACGCCCGCGTGCTGGAGGTCACCATTGACCGGCCCAAGGCCAATGCCATTGACGCCGCCACCAGTCGAATCATGGGCGACGTGTTTTCCGCCTTCCGCGATGATGACAACCTGCGCTGCGCCATTCTCACCTCCACCGGCGACCGCTTCTTCTGTCCGGGCTGGGATCTGAAGGCAGCCGCCGACGGCGAATCCGCAGATGCCGATTACGGCCTCGGCGGCTTTGGCGGGTTGCAGGAACTGCCTAATCTCGGCAAGCCGGTCGTGTGTGCCGTCAACGGCCTGGCCTACGGTGGCGGCTTTGAGATCATGATTGCTTGCGACATCATCATTGCGGCTGACCATGCCACTTTCGCTCTGCCGGAGATCCGCTCAGGTGTCATTGCCGATGCGGCCACAATCAAGCTGCCGCGCCGCATTCCCTATCATGTCGCCATGGAAATGCTGCTCACAGGACGGTCGTTTGACGCCGCCGAAGCCAAGCACTGGGGCATCGTCAATGAGATCGTTGCCGCAGGCAACCTGATGAGCCGGGCCCGCGAAGTGGCCGAAAAACTCGCCGGCGGGCCGCCGCTGGTCTATGCGGCCATAAAGGAAGTGCTGGAGCGCGTCCATCACCTGAACGACAAGGAAGCGCTCGCCTTGCTCAACCGCCGCGGCCTGCCCACCATTTCAAAGCTGTACGCGTCCGAGGATCAGCTGGAAGGCGCCAGGGCATTTGCTGAAAAACGCGACCCTGTGTGGACGGGCAAGTAGCTCAACGCGCTCGGGCGCATGCCATAAAACTGACCGGGCTACTGACCGTCTGCCGCATGGCAAGGTGTTCGCCTTCCATCATGCCTGCATGTCATCAAGTGTGAGTTGAATCTTGTCGAGCGCTGCATTGAAGTCGTCCGCAGACAGGCCAAGCCGGACACGGAAAAATCCGGGCATCTCGAAGGCCTCGCCAGGCAATACGAGCACGTCATGTTCGAGGTATAGTTTTTCGCCAAAATCAATCGAGGACATGCCTCCCTCCAGTCGGGGAAAGGCGACCGTGCCGGCTGCCGGTGAAACCATGGAAATCGCGGCGTCATTGTCGGACACGAACTGCTCGAGCGCCTTCGAGTTGGCGCACACCGTTGCCCGGCTGGCAGCTATGATATCATGGCCATCACGCAACAAGCTGACGCAAATGGCATCATTCAACTTGCACACCGCATGACTGGTGAGTGCCTTCATCGCGTTCATCGAGGCAAGCCGCTCCGGGGTGGAAATCGCCCACCCGACACGCAAGCCCACCGTTCCATAACATTTGCCAGCCGATCCCATACCGACAATACGTGGCGAGTGATTGGCGATGGAGGTGAGGCGTTCCGTGTTTTCTTCGTATGGCAGCAGGCGATATTGCTCGTCGAGAACGATATCGCAGTCCAGCGGCTGCAACCGGTCAGCCAGGTTCGATATTTCATCCGGAGAAAACACCGTCCCCATCGGGTTGCCCGGCGTGGTCAGGAGTACGGCACGCGTGTGGCCGTCACATGCGGAAATGACCTCATCAAGCGGCAGACTGAAGCCGTTTTCAAATGACAGCGGGATGCGCCTGATTTCGTAGCCAAGCACTTCGGGCAGGTCGTACAGGTTATGGAAGGCCGGTGTGGGCACCACGACGTTGGCCCCGGGCCGCAGCCGATCCATCAGGTAAACCAGCAGTGCTTCAGTTATGCCTGCGGTGACAAGTACGTTGTCGGCTTCTGCGTGATCGTAGAGCCGAGCAATTTCGGCACGCAGTTCGCAAGATCCACAGGTGTCATTGTGCTCGAAATCGAGCTGTGCAAACCGCGCACTCAGGTCCTTGGCCGGAATGATCTGATCCAGCCGGATGTTTGCAATGCCGCTTTCACCCAGATTGTACCGGGCATCGGCACGGGCATCCAGCCACTCGTCGAGAAAGCTTGCCGCCATGCTCAGCCGCTCTTCCCGATTGGATCGGATGCCGCACCAGCCGTAAACATCCCGATATTGTCGCGAACCAGTTGCGCGACCAGTGACGGGGCATCATTTGAAGACAGGAATATCCCGCCGCATTCATCGTCACAGGCCCGATAGACGGCATCCTGGCGCAGGATCTGATTCAATTCACGCATGCGCCAGAACGGGACCCGCGGAAACAGATGGTGTGCCAGATGGAATGACTCGCCATGCATCCCGGTCAACACAGCTTCAGCCCAGTGGCTGTTGCGGTTCCGTGACATGTAGATGTCCTTGCCCCGCTGCATCAGAGGCGCATGTTCGGCCAGTTCGATGTACCACCCGATCACCTGGTAAGTTGAAAAGAACGGAACGAGCCAGTACCAGAACAACAGATCGAAGCCGCCGAAAGCAAGGCTGGATGCCACAATGGCGAACCAGAACGCTGCAAACAGCGCGACTTCACGGCGGTCGTTTTTCTGATCTCCAACAAAGAACCGGTCGCGTACCAGATAGGCCAGATACGCTGGCACCTTCAGCAGCAGGGCCGGTGAAACAATCACGTGCCAGATGTAGGTCCAGCCCTTTGACCGACCGTAGACCCCCTGTTCGATCATGTAGCGAAAATCGCAATCGGTTTCCGGATCACCGAACGATCCGTGATGGTCTCGCACATGAGAGCCCTTGTAGGATCGCAGCAGCATTGCGACGGCATACCCGCTGAACACCGTTCCGAGCATGTCGTTGAGGGTCTTGTTGCGCGCCAGCGTGCCGTGCGCAGCCTCATGGGTAAGTGTGGCCAGCGCCCTTTGGCGCGAACCGATCAGTATGAGCGCAGGCAGATAGGCAGCCCAGCCGACCTGCTCCGCCAGCACGACCGTAGCAGCCACAATCGCCAGGTTTTGCACGACTGCAACGACACCGTGAAAGTTGTCGAGGGTGTACAACGAACGAACACTGTCGATGATCTCCCGGCTGAACCGGTGCCTGTCTATAGTCGCCACTGGTGAAAAGCTCCAAAACTGGTGATCACGACGAGTTAATTATCGAATCGATACATTAG